>NYWG01000110.1 GCA_002684915.1 Verrucomicrobiales bacterium | reverse complement strand
TTTTGCTGTGAAAAAGCTAAACTGTCTGTTTATTTTATGTAATTATGAAAGTCGGGGCGGTGGCGATTGGTCAATAAAGCAAATTAATAATTTTGGAAGGAAATTAAGTTCTGAATTATTCCAGCATGGAACATTTGTTGAACTGATTTGGAGTTTATCTCTTCTGTTTAGTATGGTGTAATTTCTTTCGTATAGATTCGATTGGTGTAATCTCGTAGGAGCGTTTCCATGCGTCTTTAGCTTTAGCTTCTTGGCCAAGCTTATTATATATATTACCAATTTGCTCGAAAAGATAGGCGTCTGGTTCTTGTTCTTTTTTCTTTTGCTTAATGAGTAAATCTAAAGCTTTTTTCCAAGCTGCTTTTGCTTTTTTTGTGTCTCCAAGTTTTTGGTGAGTATCTCCGATATGTTCAAAAATTGTTGAATCAGGTTCTTCCTTCGTTAGCTCTGACGCTCGAAGTAGCTCTATGAGGGCTTTGTCATATTTTCCTTGTCTGAAGTATAACCAGCCAAGGCTATCTATGTAGGCAGCATTCTCTGGGTCGAGTTCATTTGCTTTCTTAATAAGCTCAGCAGCTTCATCTATATTATGGTCTATATCTACCCACATATACCCTAAGTAATTCATCGCATTATGATATTCTGGGAATAGGTTAAGTGCTTTATTAAAAATTTTTGATGCAGTGTTATACTGTCGGTTTCGTTCGTATGCAGCACCAAGCTGAAAATAAAAGAAATGGGTTAATCGGTTTTGTTCTCCAGATTGAGCTAGCTCTTCTGCCTCTAAGAGGCTTTCAATTGCTTTTGAGAATTGATGTAATGTGCTATGTGCTAACCCTGCATAAAACTTACTAATAAACTTAGGTTTAAATTGTTCATATGCGCTTTCCAGAGTTTCTAATGTTTTTTTTGGATTGTTCTGGAAAAGGTGAATACTAGCTAGTTCATAGTAGGCAGGCTCAAATTTTGAGTTTATTTTAATAATGGTCTCAAAGTGCATAGCTGCTTCTTCAGGCTTATCTAAATCTCTTTTAATGCCTCCTAGAATAAAAAGGGCTCTTTCATTTGTGGGGCGAGAGCGAAGTATTGCTTCTAGTTGCTTGGTTGCTTCTTCGGTTTTTTCTTCTTGAAGGAATAATTCAGCAAGTTGTTCGCGAACTCCAGTCAGACTAGGGTTGAGTTCTATAAGGGTAACATAGAGTCTAATAGCTTTTTCATTTTCGCCCCATAGTTTATAGTAATCAGCTAAACGAAGGATGGTTAGTGGATTTTCTGGTTTCAGGACTTCTGCTTTATCAAGAGCAGCAAGAACACCAGACTTGATCTTGTTAATATCGGCTTTGGCTGATAGTCCGGTATCACGATATAGATCTGCGATGCCGATCCAGAATTCCGGTTGTTTTTTATTCTTTTTTAAAGAGGTTTCTAGTGCCTTGAAAGCCTTGTCATGGCGATTAGCTGATGAATATATCTTAGTGAGGCCTCGTATTGATATAAGAGTTGGTTGTGACTTTCCAAGTGCGGTTTCGAATTCAGCTGTAGCTTCTTCCAATTGACTGGCTTGTTGGTATGCCAATCCAAGCCATTCGTGTATGGCGACTGATTCTTGGTTGGTAGATTGGGCAAGCCGAAGAATTTCTATTGCCTTGTCAGTTTTCTTTTTTTGTAAATGTCTACGCGCTGTAAGGACGACCACATATTCTTGTTTAGGATCTGCTTTAGCTGCTGCCTCCAAATGTTTAAGAGAATCATTTGGATTGCCTCGAAACTCATAACTACGACTTGTTAGATAATGTGTTAAACCTTCTACTTTATTTCGGAATTCCTTGTCTTGGGGGCTGGGTAATACCTCAAGATTTTGGCCAATGATTCCAGAAGATACCCCAGAGCGTGGTTTTGCTTCAGGCGCAGTTTTAAAGCCTATGCCTGCCCATATTAGGGCAAGCACAAAAGCCACTTTCGTATTTAAACCGCTTTTCATGAAAAGAGGGTACGACAGAGTGTTCTGCTCAGTTAAGATCAGCCGATACTTTTTAATCCTGCCCATTATGAAGGGAAGGAAGGCTGTCGCATTAGGCTAGAAAATTACTTCTGCCAAGTACGTTTCTTATGACGATTTGCGCGTGATTTTTTCTTGCGCTTATGTTTGTTGATTTTCGCTTTACGGCGTTTTTTCAGTGAACCCATATAATATTATTATGTTATTTTCGATTAGTTAAAAAATTAGTGTACCACTTTATTTAAAGGATACTCAATTATACCTTCTGCTCCGGTCGCCTTTAGCGCTGGTATTATCTCACGAGCAACAGACTCCTCAATGATAGTTTCTATTGCCATCCATCCACTTCCGCTTAATCCGGAAACGGTTGGATTACGCAATGCTGGGAGTTTTTTCAACACCTTTGATAAGTTTTTTTCTTCGATATTAAATTTCATGCCAACCTTGGTTTCCGCATCTAATGCTCCGCGAAGCAGCATGGCAACAGTTTCAATTTTCTTTCGCTTCCAGTTGTTTTTCCAGCTTTCTTTATTTGAAATCAGTCGAGGTGTGGAGGAAAGAAGTTCATCTATTATACGGAGCTTATTGGCAGTAAGGCTTGACCCCGTTTCAGTGACTTCAACGATTGCATCGACTAATTCACGAGCCTTAACTTCGGTTGCTCCCCATGAAAATTCAACTTTAGCCTTAACGCCGTGTTGGCGTAGGTATTTTTTAGTAAGATTAACAACTTCAGTCGCAATTCTTTTACCATGAAGATGTTTGACGTTTTTTATCTTCGATTCCTCTGGGACACAAAGTACCCAACGAGCAGGGCGACGAGTAGCCCTGGAGAACAGCAATTCTGTTACTTCGTGAACTTTGGAACCATTTTCCATGATCCAGTCGAGACCGGTTATTCCACAATCAAGGTATCCAAGTTCAACATAACGGCTAATTTCCTGAGCTCTTATTAGCCTCATTTCAATCTCAGGATCATCAACATAGGGGACATATGAACGATTGTTTAAGCGTATATTAAAACCAGCTTTTGCCATCTTCTGAATAGCTGCATCCTGAAGGCTGCCTTTAGGTAATCCGAATCTTATGACTTTTTTCTTATTCATTAATTTGCCGCTAAGCATTTTTTAAACATTTGTAACATGAGTGATCGTTAGCTGATTCTTTAATCACGACAGCATTATTAAAGCACCAGCTTTTGTAATGCCGCTTAATATTCATGTTAATTAGTAACATCATATGTCATTAAATCTTGTTGTTAAACAACCGTGCAAGGGTACTGGGGTAAAGCCTCTGTTCCTCTTCTTGTATACGCTGGTATAGTGTCGTCGAGGTGTCACTCTCAAGAACTGGAACCACACCCTGTGCCAGAATTCGGCCGGTATCGATTCCGTAGTCAACTAGATGAACGGTACAACCAGTAACTTTGACCCCGTAATCATATGCCTGCTTCCAAGCCTCCAGACCTGGGAATGCCGGCAGCAAAGAGGGATGAATATTAATGACTTTTTGCTCAAATGCACGCAAAAAATCACCTTTTAGTATGCGCATAAATCCGGCTAGAGCAACCCATTGAGCGCCTGAATCCTTCAAGGCTTTAATGTAGGCAGCTTCTGCTGTGTCGTCTAGTTTGGTTCTAAATTTGCCTGGATTGATAAATTTGTTTGGTATTCCAAGTTCTTTAGCACGATTTAGAATTTTGGCGTCTTTAACATCACTTATTACTAATGTGATTTCCGCCCGTAAAGAATCTTTATTACAGGCTTCGGCAAGTGAGGTGAAATTTGAACCGTTGCCCGAGCCAAGTACTGCAATTTTCGTTTTAAGACTCATTAATTTCGGCCTGTTAATTGGCTCGAAGCCAACCTAAACCAAGCATTTGAAGAAGTGTAGTTTGAAATTTTAATTATAAACTTCATTCTCCTCTTCGGGATATAAAATTGCTATTCTGCTGGGGCTTAATGAAGTTCTCACTAGATTTAACAGTTGAGACTCAATCTGATTGGGTTGATACGGTGATAGCTGATATCCCGTCTTTTTTACAGGATCATGCAGATTGTGAGCGCAAAGCTTCGGCTATGGCATTGAGCTTGGTTGCAAAATATCCAGATCGGCATGAGATTATCCCGGAACTTATAGCAACAGGCATAGAAGAGCTTGAGCATTTTCAGCAGGTTTACAAAATTATGAGGGAAAGGGGAATTCCTTTAGCTAAGGAGATAGAGCAAGATCCTTATATTAAAGGATTGATTTCATTAATTCACAGTGATTCCAAAAGACGCTTCTTAGACCGTTTATTACTTGCATCAATTATTGAATGTAGAGGAGCTGAGAGATTTCGTTTGATTTCTGCAGCTCTGATAAATGACAAAATTTTAAAGTGTTTTTATCATGATTTATGGGTATCTGAGGCGAAGCATGGTCATATCTTTGTTAAGATGGCATTGGAGTATTTTGACAAAGAGCATGTTTATACTCGTCTTAATTACTTAAATAATGAAGAAGGCAAGATCATCGCAGGTTTGAAACTTAGACCAGCGTTGCACTAATCGTCTAAATTAATGAATAATAAATTTAAAAAAAATAAAATTACTCGTCGTCATTTTGCTAAGGCTAGTACGTTAGCAGTGATGGGTTTTCAGGTGGTGCCGAGTAGAGTGTTTGGTGCTAATAGTCGCCTCGCTGTTGCTGCTATTGGGGCTGGAGGTAAGGGAAGGGCGGATATCTCTGGAGCGGCTAAGGCAGGTGCGGATATTGTTGCGCTATGCGACGTGGATGATAGCCGCGCTTCTAATATGTTTGAAAAATATTCTAGGGCCGAGCGGTTCAAGGATTACCGAGTGATGTTGGAAAAGATGGGGAAGAGTATTGATGCCTGTACGATTTCGACACCGGACCATACGCATGCGGTAGCTACTTCGCTTGCTATGCGAATGGGTAAGCATTGCTATACGCAAAAGCCTTTAACTCACGATGTCTACGAAGCGAGATATCTCACTAAATTGGCCAAAGATACCGGTGTGATCACTCAAATGGGAAATCAAGCACATGCCGGTGAGCCAATTCGACGAGCAGTTGAACTCGTACGTGCAGGGGTGATAGGTAATGTCACAGAGGCGCACATATGGACTAATCGTCCGATTTGGCCGCAGGGCATGAAAAAACGTTCAGCAAAGATAAATGTTCCAAAGGAATTGGACTGGGATCGTTGGCTCGGGCCGGCGCAATTTCGTGAATATGGCAAGGGTTATGTACCGTTCGCATGGCGGGGTTGGTGGGACTTTGGAACTGGAGCATTGGGCGATATGGCTTGTCACATTATGGACATGGCTTGGTGGAGCCTAGAGCTTGGATTGCCGACTAGTGTTGTGGCGCAGCAAGGTGGCAATACGGTAGAGAGTGCACCGAATTGGGCGATTATTGATTATGAATTTGGCTCTAGAGGAAGTCGGCCACCAGTGAGATTAGTTTGGTATGATGGTAAAAAGGATGGAGTTCAAAATGGGCCATCTCTGGAGACATCCGGAGGTGTTGATATGGCTAAAAAAGGTAAAGGCAGGGGAACTTTTGGCTCATTATTAGTTGGTGACAAGGGGCGAATGTTCTTTAATCGATTCAACGAGTGGATGATCACTGGACGAGATGAGGATGAGGTGAGGCAAATTGAAGCCGAGACTCCGAAAACCATCCCTCGGACTAAAGACAATTATACCGAATGGGTCGATGCTGCTACGGGTAAGGGGCATTCGCCGCTGAGCAGATTTGAAATATCGGGCCCTTTCACTGAGATGGTCTTGCTTGGAAACATTGCCATTCGTTCCGGAGAAAAAGTGCTTTGGGATGCGAAAAAAATGCGTTCAATAAATAGCGATAGGGCAAATTCTTATATTCGAGGTGTTTATCGTAAAGGTTGGAGGCTCTCATGAAGATTCGCCTTAGCTTGTTAAGTTTTATTTTTGCTTTTTTAGCATGTTATTCTCATTCGGAGGAAATTGATAAACTTCATTTTTCGTTCGGTGTTATAGCAGATTGCCAGTATTGTAATATTAAAACGTCCAAAGACGCTAAACGCCAATATGCTTTGTCTAAACGGAAATTAGCTGATTGCGTGGAGAATCTTAATCAAATAGATTTAGAATTTGTTGTTCACTTAGGAGATTTTATTGATCGAGACTTTTCTAGTTTTAAAGAGATTCTGCCGATTTTTAACAGGTTGCGAACAAGGAGTTATCATGTCCTTGGAAATCACGACTTTAGTGTTGCTGATGAATTAAAATCTAAAGTTCCAAAAGTTCTTGGCCTCAATAAAAAATATTATCAATTTCGAAGTCATGGTTATAGATTTCTAGTTTTAGATGGTAATGATATAAGTCTTCATGCATATCCATTGTCAGATCCTCGTAAAAAGTATGCAGAGGATTACCATAAAGCGCTTCCAAGTGGTACGCCATTATGGAATGGGGCACTTGGGAAGGTTCAACTTGATTGGTTGAAGACAGAATTACAAGCTGCAGAAAAAGTTGGAGACAATGTTATAATCTTTTGTCACTTTCCAGTTTATCCAGAGAATATTCATAACCTATGGAATGCTGGAGAAGTTTTAAGTTCTATACGGAGATTCAAGAATGTCGTTGCATATATGAATGGGCATAATCATGCGGGCGGATACGGATTTTTTGATGGACAGCATTTCTTAACGCTTAAAGGAATGGTGGATTCACATGAGTCTGCGTATTCGGTTGTGAATGTTTACAGAGATCGTTTGGAAATTTCTGGTTTTGGACGTCAGAAAGATATGAGTCTGACAATCAACAGTTCGGAGTAGTAGTGATGTAGGTTTGAAATTTTAGGTTTTGGCCTTTTTTAATTCTTTTTCATTAAATTTACCATGTGCTCGGAATTTTTTGTAACGATCAGCCTTGATTTTTTTAATTGGTGTTTTTTTAAGTGCTTTGAGGTTTTTGATTAGATGTTTTTTTAGTGTGTTCGCTATTGCTTCAGGATCGTTGTGTGCTCCCCCAGTTGGTTCTGGAATTATTTCGTCAATTAGTTTGAAGCTTTTTAGGTGTTCGGGAGTGATCTTCAGTGATTCGGCAGCATCTGGGGCTGCTGCTCGATCTTTCCATAGTATTGCAGCGCACCCTTCTGGGCTTATTACTGAATAGTATGCATTTTCAAGAATTAGAACACGGTCGGCAATCCCAATTCCTAGAGCTCCGCCTGATCCTCCTTCGCCGATCACTACTGCTATGATTGGAACATTAAGAATCATCATTTCTTTAAGATTTACAGCAATAGCTTCTGCAATATGTCTTTCTTCTGCTCCAATACCAGGATATGCCCCAGCAGTGTCAATTATAGTAATAATTGGTAAGCTAAATTTGTTAGCGAGTTTCATTAGTCGCAAAGCCTTTCGATATCCTTCTGGATGAGCACAGCCGAAGTTGCGTAAAATATTTTCTTTAGTGTCTCGTCCTTTTTGGGTGCCCATTACCATCACTTTTTGCTCGTCTAGTTTAGCAAAACCACTGACGACTGCGCGATCGTCCGAATATAGGCGGTCACCGTGAAGTTCGGTGAAATCCTGAAAGGTACTTTTAATATAGTCTAGTGTGTATGGTCGGCGCGGATGTCGGGCAAGTTGAATGCGTTGCCAGGGAGTTAATTTGGAATAAATAGACTTACGAGTTACCTCAATTTTTTTCCTTATTTGTATGGCTTCATCTTCAAAGTCAATTTCAACTTTGTTACTTTGTGTAGATCGGGTCAGCTCTTCCAGTTTTGTTTGGAGCTCAATAATCGGCTGCTCGAAATCGAGATAGTCCTTCATTCTTATTGGGTAAAATTTGCCCTGTGCGAAGCTTAATAGCATTCGGCTGATATTCAATCCAAATAGGAATCATTGACCTAGGTTATATTGACACGTAGTTTTCGAGTGCCTTAGGCACGCGAAAAGCGTGATTATCACGCTTTAAAAATGCTTTTTAACTCTCTTTAGGATGTCTTGTAAAAATATCAATAAGATTGTCGGTGGCATGTTGGATGCTTTTAGTTGCTTTGAAATGTTTAGGATACTTTTATCGAAGATGATTCAATTAGGCTATTTCAAATGTTTGATTCGAATGTTGTTTATTTGTGTAGGTGTGAATAGCTCTGCGCTTATTTCTCATGCCCAGATAACTATTACTTCCAAGGATATGTTTAGTGAGGAAGGGCATTACTACAAAATGTACTCAAACTTTGTGCAGCAACATTCTTCTGATGATACATTTGAAGAGGTCGATGCTGCTGATTATATTGGGAATGAAGGAGGAGATCAGGTTTGGGATTTTCGAGAAGGGCCGGATGATGAGCAGATTCGGTTTGATTATGTTAGGCCAAGCGAAATAGATACTAACGTTGAATTTGAAGGAGCTACGATTGCAGAGCGTGCAACCTTTAAAAGTAGCGACAGTCAGAAGAGTTTGTTTTTAAATATGAAGAAAGGAGTAGGGCGTTATGTTTACGGTTTTCATGATCCCTCTGTTGATGAAGAAACACCTTCTGTTGTCTTCAGTGGTCGATTATTGGATTTTCCAGCAGTAATAAGATATGAAGACGAGTGGAATGCGTCTACTTCATATGAAATAAAAGTAAAATCCCTCGGTTTAGTTGTGCCGACTAAACTTGTTTATGAGTCTAGCATGAAAGTTGATGCTTATGGGATTGTGATATTGCCAAATTTAGGTTTTCACGATTGCTTAAGAATAAACGAATTAGTTAAGTATGATCAATTTGTGAAAATCCCTGGGTTGGGGGATGATTGGATGAATGCGGGTAGTGTATATGTGAGGAATTATTATTGGCTGTCTAAAGATATGGGGATTGTGTCTCAGATAACTTCAACACAAGATACAGCTCCGATACCTGAAGATTTCACTGCTGCAACTGCCATTTGGCGACAGTTTGAAAATAATCATGGGGAGTCAAGTGCTGCAGTAGAACCTGTTGAAGGCTTGGAAATCACCTATGATCTCAAAGGAAACCGTGTTTTAATAAGCTGGGAAAAAGCTGAAAATGCTATTGCTTATTTAATACAGTATACCGATAATTTTCTTGAGAGCGACTGGAAAGATTTGAAAGAAACATCTGGCAATTTTGCTTTAGATTCAATTTCTAATCAAAAGCAGCGGTTTTACCGGATTGTTTCGCTAGAATGAGCTTATGAAAGTTATAGCAGTACAGCCATTGGTCGAACGGCCAAAGGGCACGTCCACGAGGATTTGGATGGTGAGGGGTGCTGCATTTACATTAATTGAGCTGCTAGTTGTTATTGCTATTATTGCAATACTTGCAGCGTTAATGATGCCGTCGTTAATTCAAGCAAAAACTTCTGCTCGATCAGTTGTTTGTAAGAGCCAGCTTAGGCAGTACGGCATTGCCTTGTCATCATATGTGGGAGATAAGGATCATTATCCAGTATACAATTTTGATCCAGCCGATGATGACGGTACTAACCAGCAGTATTGGCATGATCGATTAATGCCCTACATTGGAACAGAGTGGGTCGGTGCTTTTTCTTGCCCAGACTACAAAGGAGTCAGTTTAGCGGGTAATGATAGTGCTGCTGCGCTGGGGAGCTATGGCTATAACGCATTTGGGGTGAAGCTTGGATATAGTGATCTTGGATTAGGTGGAACTTATAGTCATACGATTATTAGCGGTTCCGTTAATGAGGCCCAGCTTGCTGGCTCTAAAATTGGTGAGAGCGATGTTCGGTCTCCAGCTAATATGATTGCAATTGGAGACGCTACCTTAATTTGGTTAACAAAGCCTATGATTAATTTGCTTTATGGAAAAGAAGGAGAAGAGGGGGCCAGCGGCATGGCCCATCTTGATATTAATTACCGTAATTTTGTTCAGAGAAAAACGTATCCCTTGAGTGAAAAAATTATTAACGCCACGGAGTCTCGGCATGGAGGAGACTACAATATTACATTTGCGGATGGTCATGTTAATTCAATAGATCGATTGTCTTTACATGAACGAACATATAGAGGTTTGAGGCGTTGGAATAATGATAATCGACCCCATTCAGAATTGCTTAGTAGTCATCAATCTGCGCGTTAAAATTATTAATTTAATCTCAGCCAGTAAGATTTTAAGTGTGCAGGTTCATCCAAAGTAGTGGGGAAGTCTAACGGTTGGGAAGTATGAACACCTTGAATGATTTTTCTTCCTCCTCGAAGAATTCCTTGGCGTACATTGCATTTGAAATTAGATAGACTCAATGTAGCAGCGTTACAGCAGGCTAGTATTATGCCGTTTTTTTGAACTAGTTTACTGGCTGCATTAGCTAGCATACCGTAATGCTGCTTAGCTTGAAATAGTCCCGATTTTTTTGATCTTGAGAAAGTTGGAGGGTCCAGAATTACTAGATCATATAATTTACCCTTTTTTTTAAGTCTTTTCATCCAATCAAATGTGTCTCCGTATATAAAATCATGATCATTTGGGTTTAGATTGTTAATTTCAAAATTTTTTCGTCCCCAATCTAGATATTTTTTTGAAAGATCGACGTTTGTGGTGACGGCTCCGATTTTTGCCGCACAGACTGAGAGGGAACAGGTATAGGAAAATGTATTCAGTATAGATGGTATTCCTGAAGAGCGGTCAAAAATTGAGAAGCCAGGTTCGATAAGATTTTTTATAAGTCGTTGGCGATTACTTCTCATATCCAGAAAAAGTCCGATCGAGTATCCTTGATTAAAACTTAGTTGGTAGCGAACTGCGAGTTCGTTAACTTCAAATGATTCAGGGGCCTTAATGCCTGCTATTAATTGAGGTGCTGATTCTTTATTTGATGTCTTTTGAATTTGGCGATCGAGTTGCTTGTAGTAAGTGCCTTTTAACTTGAGCTTATATGATAATGCTTGAGATATTTTTTTTTGTTTCTCATTAAGTGATTGAGCAGACTGGATTAGTAAGTAGTCTCCTATCCTGTCTATATATAAATCTTTCCATCTATCTGCCGCCCCGTGAATTAATCTATATATATTTGTCGAATCATCTAGGCCTTGCCGAAGTTTTCTGAGTTTGTTTTTTTGGGAACTGTTCAATTTTTTTCTAATTTACCATAGATGCCAATTTTGTTGAGTTATAACCCAGAACCCAAGTAGGCAATTGGTGATTGCATGAGCTGTTATAGCATCTCCTAGTCTATTAGTTTTTAGTACAATGGCCTGGTAAATCATCCCACATATAACTCCAGCGAGCCAGTGGGAATGGGTTAATCCAAAGATTATAGATGTGATAATAAATGGACGTATATCGAAGAGGTTGTATGGAGTGAAAAGCCAGTTTTTAGTTAGAATGTAACGGTAAAGAAATGATCGATAAAACACTTCTTCAAGTAATGGTACAATCAAGGTTGAGCCAATTATTCGTGTCGTTGCAAACAACCAAAACAAAACGGAATCTTGTTTAAAATGTTTATTTAGATTCCAAGCATCGTCAGAGGGCGTTAGCTTCGGATACTGAAAGTTGTCTAAACTAATCCATACGATGAAAACTAATATACCTCCTCCGATTGCCTCTGTGCTAAAGGCCCATCGCATTTCTCCGACTAAAGGCCAAATTATCCATATCATCCAAACACCTAACAATGTTTTGAGTAGATAAATCCAAAAGTGGGATTCAGGGCCTAGGATTCCTTGTGTTGAGGTTAGTGTGACAAAAATTAAAAAAGGGAAGACACGGGCAAGTATGGCGGATTCTTGAAGTTTTTTATAAAGCGAATTCATCGCCTTGTGCTCTTTTTAACTATAGCTTCGGTGGCTGATATAAATTTCTCCATCTCTTCTTTTGTCCCAATAGTGATTCTTAGTCGGTCACGACATTCTTTTGTGTCAAACCAGCGTGTTATGATTTTTCGTTTGCGTAATTTAGTGAACCAATCTTTAGCACTTAATCCATTAGGTTTTGCAAAAATGAAATTAGTCTGAGAGGGGATTATATCGAATCCAATTGCTGTTAAAGTTTTTGATGTCTGGCTACGTGCTTTTATAATGTGTTTGAATTGTTTTTGATAGTAGCTGAGATCAGTAAGAGTTGCGAGTGCTGCCGTCTGGCCTAGTTCGTTAGTATTGTAGCTATCTCGAATCCTATCGAGCGCTGTGATTAACTTTGGATGTGCTATAAAATATCCAATACGCTGAGAACAGAGCGAATACGATTTGCTGAAAGTGCGAGAAATAATCACATTTGGGAATCGCTTGGTTAAATCTAATGCGGTTTCTTTTGCGAAGTCAATATACGCTTCATCAAGAATGATAATTCCATTTTGATCTTTGCAAATTTTGGCTAAATCACTTGTTTTATAACCAGCGCCACTTGGTGCATTGGGGGTTGTGATATAGGTCAGTGCTGCTTGGAAATTCCATTTACCCTTTATTAGGGAAGATATATCAGGTAGTTCGTAGTTTTGAGGTAGCTTAAATTCGTTTTTTCGTGCGCCATGGATATTGGCTAGAATGGGGTAAAGTGAATAGCTGGGCGTGAAATATTGAATAGTTTGACGGGCTATTTCTTTCATAGTTTTTGCTCCTGATGATTTAGGTTCCACAAAGCATCTGGTTGCTAATGCCAGAAGTTCATCAGAACCATTTCCAATAATTATATTTTCTGGCTGGCAACAATGCAATTGTGCCAATGCATATCGTAATGGTTTCGCAGTGGGGTTTGGGTAAAGCCGTAATCTAGAGTCTGCAGCCTTTTTAATTGCTTGCAGAACTTTTGAAGAGGGAGATATGGGGTTCTCGTTAGTGTTGAGTTTAATTATATCACTTGCTTGTGGTTGCTCTCCTGGCACATATCCGTCTAGCTTCCGCACTAATGGCCGAATAAATTTTTCAGGCGATTTAAGTTTTCCTTTTGTCGGCATTGCTAATTATTCAGTCGAATCTCTGCAGACGAACCGTGGCCGTCGAGGCCTTCTAGTTCTGAGAAGGTTTTAATTGTTTCTAGTGAACGGGCTAGTGAATTTTTATTGTATTGGACAATGCTTGTACGTCGTTGAAACATGTCTACTGTAAGGCCTGAAAAAGAAGCTCCAGCACCTCCTGTAGGCAGCGTGTGGCTCGGTCCAGCCAAGTAGTCTCCTAGTACGGTTGGGGTCCAGGGGCCTATGAAAATTGCTCCTGCAGTCTTGATTTCTTTTGCTGCAAATGTCGTGGATTTGAGCATTAGTTCGCAGTGCTCTGGCGCAAGATCATTAGCTAAGGTTATTCCTTCAGAAATTGATTTAACATGAATAATCCATCCGTTATTTTTCAGCGTTTTTTTGATTAGTTGAGCTCTGGATAGTGATAAAAGTTGTTGTTCGATTTCTTGTTGAACTTTGTGGATTAAACTTTTTGATGTAGTCGCTAACCAGACTCGTTCATGGCCTGAACCGTGTTCTGCTTGAGCGAGCAGGTCTGCAGCTACGTATTTTGGGTTAGCTGTATAATCAGCAAGAATAAGTAATTCACTTGGGCCTGGAAGCAAATCAATTGATACGCGTCCGAATAGTAAACGTTTGGCGGCTACAACATAGGCGTTACCTGGGCCAAATATTTTTTGAGTAGGCTTTATTGTTTTAGTGCCATATCCCATTGCGGCGATCGCTTGAGCCCCTCCAATGCGATATACCTCGGTAGCTCCGGCGTTGCCGATTGCTGCGAGTAGATCCGGATTCACTTTTCCGTTTTTATCACATGGGGTGCAAGCAACTATTTCTGGACATCCGGCTGCCTTGGCGAGAGTAATGGTCATTACAGAAGTAGATGCCAATGGCGCTGTCCCTCCAGGAATATAAATTCCAACTCGTTTGAAAGGGTCGAACTTTTCACCAACAATTCCGCCTTGAGTATTTTGAGTTTTCCAGTTTTTTCGAATTGAGCTTAAGGCGAACGATTTAACATTAGATTTTGCTAATCGAATAGCCCTTTTCGTTTTTGGTAACGCATTTGACCATGCTTTTAGTATTTCTTTTGGGTGGATTTGTAATTCGGCTGCCTTTAGCGACGCGTTGTCAAATTGTCGTGCCAATTTTAGGATGGCTTTGTCTCCATCTAATTCGACTTTGCGGATTATTTCTCTTGTTTGCAGCTCGATATTTGGGTCAAACAGGCTGGAGGCTTTGGATAGCTTTTCCAATTTCTTATTATATTTAGCATCCGTGTGTTGGATCAAATTCATCGCCCCAAAAGATACGGGATGGGCATTGCTAAAGTCAAAGCACAGGTTTCAATATTTAAACTGAGTTAAATTATGTGTTTTTAAGTTTGACGGGGCCCCTCTAATTATGTCGTTATGATGAGTCTGTTATTTTAATAAGCGATGCCAAGAGCACCCAAAAAGAAAAAAACAACTATTAGTTCAGCTAAAGCTTCAAAGTATGACGCGCATCACAAGGTGATTGATAATACTTATGGTGATTTTGCTGATTTGCGTCATCAACTTTCAGAGTCGAAAGAAGACGTAGCAGAACGTTCTAATTTGTTGAAAATGTTCGCAGATTGCCCTGACTCGCAGAGATCTTGGCTTTTATTAGAGGATTATTTCGATAAGCTAACATTAGCGAGAAAAGATTTTAGTCTGGATGATTGGTGGGGAGGAGTAACCCAGTTGCACGGTGACGCTCGATTAGAGCAGCTAGCATTAGTGTTTATGAAATCTGGTCGTTCTGTGCCGAATGAGTTGATGCCTTATGCAGATTTTAGTCGTTTTGCAGAGGTTGAAGAAGAGGAGAAGGACTTTAAGTTGTTCAAAGGTCTTGAGGAGTGGATGTTTCCTCCGTCCCCGGTTCATCTTGATGCGCCAAGAGCTAGTCTGAAAGTCATTGCTAGGGTCGTTGAAGATAAAGACATACCCGGATTAAATCGATTAGCAATTGAGATTCATGTTATTCGCCCAAGGACTGGGGACCGAATTAAGTCTTTGGAAGATATGGCTGATTTGACTATGCGGGCTGCGCATGAACAAGAATTATTTCCTGCGGAAGACTGGAAGTTTATTAGATGGGCTTCAGATATTCGGCATGATTACGATGTTGAGGCAGAACTAATTCCTCTTGAAGGGGCTGATCTTTTGAAATGGTTAGTGCAATGGGGGAAGACAAATCGTATAGAAATAGAAGGAGCTAATGATTCTGTTAAGTTTATGGGGCGGATAATAGAAATGGAGCCTAGCTTGCATAAAGAAAAGACTAATCTTTATTTTACTCATTTAATCAATTTGCCTGATGGAAAGTCTTGTCAGATTTCAGATGTTATTTTCTTTTCAGGAGAGCCTGCACTTGCGTTTATAGATTCAGAAGTATTTTTGCTGCGTAACTCACCACCTTCTGAAGTTTTGGGTAATTGGGCGTCTAAGCAAAAAGCTCCTGTGTCTAAACTCACTCACAGACTGTTAACAAATCTTTGAAAAATAAAGTCTCCCAAAGGGCTTAATTGGGAACAGCTCTGTGAAACCCATAAGGCTACACCTAAGTTTGTTTTTGAGATGGCTGATGAAACTGTTAATCTTAAACTTAAAGCTAACAGTGAAACTGATAAATCTGTTTGGCAGTGGAGTGGCCATGAATGGGTGCGAGAAAAAGAACAAAAGAAAAAATCAAAAAAACCAGAGGTTTTGGATGATGAAAGACTTGAGGCTGCTGTTGAGTGGCTTAAGCGATTGGATTGGTTTACTCCTGAACCGGGTTTATGGGTTGGGGATGCTAACCCATTATTTCTGGAGAGTTTGCATTCAGCTTGGCCTGATCGGCCTGAGGCTGAGTATGTTGGGGATGCTGAGTTCAAGCGACTCTTCCTTCAGCCTAAGCGGTTGAAACCTAAATTGATAGTAAAGGGAAGTGGTATTGATTGGCTGTCTGTTTCTGCAGAGTGGGAAGAAGAGGGGCTTAGTTTGACCGATAGAGATCTTCAGCAATTAGCCGGGGCGAGTGGCAGTTTTGTTAAGCTTCCTGATGCAGGCTGGGTTCAGCTTGATCAACAAGCAGTGGTTGATGCTCAGGAGGCAATGGCTGATTTGGGAGTTGATGGGTTGACCCCAATCGAGCAGAAGATTGGTCTAGAACAAGCGGCGCATCTTGATGAAGATGGATTAGCTAAGTTTGTGCCATCGAGTGAATTAGAACAATTGCGAGGAAGGTTGGACGAGTTTGAGGGAGTTGATGCGACTGAACTTCCTGATAACGTATGTGCTGAATTACGACCTTATCAGAAGGATGGGTTTAATTTTCTTTGTCACTTATCGAGGCTGAAATTAGGAGGTATTCTTGCCGATGATATGGGATTAGGGAAAACCCTTCAGACTTTAACTTGGTTGTTATGGCTTAAGGTTAATCGCAGGAAAAATACTAAATCTAAGCCTGCTTTAGTTATTTGCCCTGCTTCGGTATTACATAACTGGCGACGAGAATCGGAGAAGTTTACGCCCGATATGAAAGTGCTGGTGCTGGAAAGTGGTCAGGCTAGGCATAATCTAAGAAAATATATTCCTGAGCACGATATAGTGGTCACAAATTATTCCATTCTGCGTCGTGACCTCGAGGAATTGTCTAAATTTGCATTTCGTGCAGTAGTACTTGATGAAGCGCAATTTATTAAAAACCCCGGGGCACAAGTGACTAAATCTGTGAAGCAGCTTAAAGCCGACCATAAGCTTGCGCTTACGGGGACTCCGATTGAGAACAGAATGCTTGATTTGTGGAGTATTGTTGATTTTATACAACCTAGTTATCTAGGAGATCAGGAGCATTTTGGTCAGACTTACGATTTAAAGGTATCTGATAAAGAGGAAGGTGTTGCTCGTATTGCACGTCGTAAACTATCGGCTAAGCTTCGCCCTCTACTTTTAAGGCGTATAAAAAAACAAGTTGCCAAAGATCTTCCTGACCGTATTGAACAGCGGCTTGATTGTGAGCTGCCAGAGGAACAGCGTAAGCTTTATCTTGCAGAGTTAAAGCGAAGCAGGGAACAGGTAATGAAAGCTGTAAAACAGAAAGGTATAGCTAAGAGTAAAATGCACGTACTTGCGGCGCTTACTCGATTGCGCCAGATTTGTTGTCATCCTGGTTTAGTTGGTAGCGATACTGCGTCGGGTAAAATGGATACACTTTTTGAGCTTGTTGAGCCATTACTTGAAGAGGGGCATAAGGTTTTAATTTTTAGTCAGTTTGTTCGAATGCTTCAGATACTCGAAAAGCAATGTGAAGATAGAAAGATTCCTACTTATCTATTGACTGGCGAAACGAAGAATAGGCAAGAAATCGTTAACGAATTTCAAGCCGATGAAGATCCCTCGGTCTTTTTACTAAGCCTTCGGGCCGCAGGTACAGGTTTGAATCTAACTAGTGCAAGTTATGTTGTTATTTACGACCCTTGGTGGAATCCTGCAGTTGAAGCACAAGCTATTGATCGAACGCATCGAATCGGGCAGACATCTACAGTGAATGCTTACAAGATGATCTCGCCGGGGACTGTGGAGGAGAAGATTTGGGATCTTCAACAGCAAAAAGCAAAAACTGTTGCAGATGTTCTTGGAGATGAAGGTTTTGCCAAGAGTCTTACTCAAAATGATCTTGAGTATCTATTTTCTGACTAATGGGTTTTTATTTATGAAATCTCGATTATGAAGGCGATTGTTCTGCAAGAGCCTAAGCGGTTTAATACTGTTGAGGTAGAACTTCCGGATAGTCCTGGGCCAGGTGAAGCTTTAGTGAAGGTTCATCGTGTTGGGATTTGCGGTACGGATGTTTCTGGTTTCCTTGGTAAGATGCCTTTTTTTACTTATCCTGTAATTCCAGGTCATGAGCTTGGAGTTGAGGTTGTTCAAGTTGGGGAAGGTGTCACAAACGTAAAGCTGGGAGATCGTTGTTCTGTCGAGCCTTATATGAATTGTGACCAATGTTTTGCGTGTCGTAATGGTAGTACCAACTGCTGTGAATCACTGGAGGTAATTGGCGTTCATAAAAATGGCGGAATGTGTGAGCAATTTATTATACCGGCGCACAAACTTCATACTTCTTCAAAGTTAACTATGGATCAGTTAGCATTAGTTGAGACACTTGCTATTGGTTGTCACTGTGTGGATCGCGCTAAGGTTTCAGAGGGGGAAAATGTCCTAGTGCTAGGTGCTGGTCCAATTGGATTAGCGGTTATTGAATTTTTGAAGGTTGCCAAGACGAAAGTAATCGTCATGGATATGAATGAGACACGGCTTAAATTCTGTGAAGAACGTCTAGGGGTTGATTATACTTTAATTTTTAAGGGTGATGGTTCCGAGGAGGAGTGCTTGCGAGATTTTAATGGCGGTGATTTACCGACTACCGTCATTGATGCAACGGGTAGTCATGTCTCCATGTCAAACGTCTTTCAGTATGTGGGCTTTACCGGACAAGTTATTTATGTGGGGATCACAACACAGGATCTAACTTTTAAGCATGTGTCAATTCATCGGCCAGAGTTGACTATCAAAGCATCTCGTAATGCGGTCCCGAGTGATTTTTCCCGGATTATTCAGTTGATTGAAGACGGGATTGTGGACACTTCACCTTGGCTTACTCATAGCTCTACTTATGAAGACTTTGTGGAGAGTTTTGAGACTTGGCTAAAACCTGAATCTGGTGTCATTAAGGCTATTTTGCACATGAGTTGAATTTTTCTAGCGAACGTAAAGTGTCCCGCCGTCAACGGCAAATGGTGAGCCTGTAATAAACGAAGCCTCATCGCTACATAGGAATACTGCCATGGCTGCTACCTCTTCAGGTTTGCCCATTCGCCCAATCGGTTGGTATTCAGAAAGTTTCCGAAACATTTCTTCTTGATTTTCTGGATAATTTTTCTCAATGAAACCATCAACAAAAGGTGTGTGTATGCGGCCAGGCTGGATTGCGTTGCAACGTATTTTGTCTTGTAAGTAGTCTTTTGCCACAGAATATGTCATGGCGAGAACACCTCCTTTACTAGTGCTGTAAGCCAAACGGTCATTAATGGCCATTGTAGATACTGTAGATGCAATATTAACGATTGCTCCACCTCCGCTTTTTATCATTTGCCGGACGCCGCTTTTTAGGCAATTGAAAACCCCTTTTAAGTTAACATTCATAACTCGATCGAAGTCTTTTTCATTAGTATTTAGAATGTTGCCAACGTGAGCGATCCCTGCGTTATTTATAAGGCAATCTAATCCATCATGCTCAGTTGCTATTTTGTCGAACACCTCTTGTACTTGGTCATGCTGTGTTACGTCACACTCTGAGGCGTCAGCCTGTCCTCCATTGATTCGAATTTTTTCAACTGTTTCATTTGCAGCTTCAATATTAATTTCCAATACGCTTACATATGCTCCTTGCTTGGCGAAGGCGATAGCCGTCGACTGACCGATCCCGGACCCGGCTCCGGTTACGATCGCATTCTTTCCTTTAAGGCTAAACATTTTTGGGAATGTCTCTGAGATGGCAAGAGATGGCAAGCTGCATTGCGTTATTAAGCTTGCTGACATGTCGTAGGTGATGGATTAAAATTTAAAAACAAATGAGCGATTCAAAGAAAGCAGGTAATCGACTTCGGAGCGAGGAATGGTTTAATAATCCTGCGCATCCAGATGGTACTGTTATCTATATTGAGCGGTTTTTAAATTATGGTATCACTCCAGAGGAGTTGCGTGCTGGTAAGCCGATAATTGGGATTGCGCAAGTTGGTAATGACATTGCGCCTTGCAACCGAGGGCATCTTGAAACCGTTGACAGAGTCAAGGCTGGTATTAGGGATTCTGGAGGTATTCCGTTTGTTTTCCCGGTGCATCCCATTCAAGAAAGTTGTCGTCGACCAGCAGCGGCCTTAGATCGAAATCTTGCCTATCTTGGTATTGTGGAAGTGTTGCATGGTTATCCGTTTGACGGAGTGGTTTTAACCACAGGTTGCGATAAGACTACACCTGCTTGTTTGATGGCTGCTGCCACTATGAATCTTCCAGCTATAATTCAATCTGGAGGTCCGATGCTTGACGGTTGGTATAACGGCAAATTGGCTGGTTCTGGCACAATGGTTTGGGAAGGGAATAAGCTGCTTGCCGAGGGGGAAATCGACATGGAGGAGTTTTTGGAGCAGGTTGCAGCATCAACTCCTAGTGTTGGGCATTGTAATACTATGGGGACTGCTCTTTCCATGAATTCATTGGCAGAGGCGCTTGGAATGTCTTTGCCTGGATGCGCTGCAATTCCGGCTGCTTACCGTGAAAGGGGTCAGATGGCATATCGTACCGGTAAGAGAATTGTTCAAATGGTTCGAGAGGATCTGACGCCAAGCAAAGTTATGACTCGTAAGGCTTTTGAGAATGCTATTGTAGTTAATACCGCAATTGGTGGTTCAACGAACTGTCCAATCCACCTTACGGCAATTGCTCGACACCTTAATGTAAATCTAACATTGCAGGACTGGCAAGACATAGGCTACGACGTGCCTTTGTTAGTTAACTGTCAGCCAGCTGGAAAGTATCTAGGCGAATCGTTTCATCGTGCAGGTGGAGTGCCTGGAGTTTTTCGTGAGTTGCTTGATGCAGGACTTATTCATGGAGATGCGATGACGGTTTCGGGTAAGTCGGTTTCTGAAAATAATAATAATACACCAGAGCCAAATCACGAGGTGATTTTCTCTCATGATAAGCCAATGAAAGATAAGGCAGGATTTCTTGTTCTAAGTGGCAATTTATTCGATGCAGCATTAATAAAAACCTGTGTTGTTAGCGATGAGTTCCGTGCTAGGTATCTTTCTGAAT
>NYWG01000109.1 GCA_002684915.1 Verrucomicrobiales bacterium | reverse complement strand
TTAACCCTCGTGGAGGTCGAGATCATTACCCTCGATCTATGTTCTGCCTGCTTGCAGGAGGAGGGATGAAGGGAGGTCAATTAATCGGCTGTTCAGATGCAAAAGGCGAAGGCCCAAAAGACAGGGTAATTACACCTGACGATGTTGCTGCCACCTTTTATCATTCACTTGGCATCGATCACACAAAAGAATACCACACACCTACAGGCAGGCCTGTAATGATCGTTCGGGACGGTAAAGTTATTCCCGAGTTATCTTAGAGATTGATATCGTATTAAACATTAGACCAAGTTCGCTCTTAACCTTTTTTATCTCGCAAAGAGATATCAAAATAGTTTTTAATATTCGTTTTTTCCAAGCATGAACGAACAGGTAGTTATTCTTGATTTCGGGTCCCAATACACACAAGTCATCGCTCGCCGTATACGAGAGTGCAAAGTTTATTCAATTATTCTGCATTACAACACGCCCGCATCTGAAATTAGTAAAATAAAACCTAAGGGAATCATTTTATCAGGCGGCCCATCCAGTGTTTACTCAAAAAAAGCCCCTCTCCCTGATAAGGATATATTTAAACTTGGAATCCCTATTCTTGGCATATGTTTTGGCCTTCAATTAATGGCTAAATATTTAAACGGAAAAGTAGAAAAAGGCCAAAAACGTGAATATGGCAAAGGCTTATTAACCGTCAAAAAATCAAGTTGCCTCTTGTTTTCAGGACTACCAAACAAACTTCAGGTATGGAATTCACACGGGGACAAACTAACCAAACTCCCAACAGGATTTACAACAGCTGCCATTACTGAAAACTCCAAATTTGCTGCAATTGAAAATCCTAAATCCAAATACTATGGATTACAGTTTCATCCGGAAGTTGTCCACACTCCAAAAGGTAAAAAAATCATATCTAATTTTGTTCATATAATTTGCAAATGCGGCCGTAAATGGACCATGCGTAATTATGTGGATCAGGCTATTGAAGAAATCAGAGAGCAAGTTGGAAAAGATAAAGTAATTCTAGGATTAAGCGGAGGCGTTGACTCTAGCGTAGCAGCAGCACTAATACACAAAGCAATTGGCAAACAACTCACATGTATTTTCGTTAATAACGGAGTATTAAGAGCAAAAGAGGCGGAAGCCGTTAAGAAGCTTTTCGGAAAAACATTCAAAATTAAACTTCATTACGAAGACACAACTGCTCTTTTCTTACGAAAGCTCCGCAATGTAACCGACCCTGAAACCAAAAGGAAAATTATAGGAAATACATTTATTTATGTTTTTCAAAAAGCCACCAAAAAAGTTGGTAAAGCCAAATATTTAGCGCAAGGCACTCTTTATCCTGACGTCATAGAATCTATTCCAATTGCAGGAAACCCAGCTGCTCTAATTAAAAGCCATCACAATGTTGGCGGCCTACCTGAGAAAATGAATTTCAATCTAATCGAACCTCTTCGCTGCTTGTTTAAAGATGAGGTAAGACAACTCGGAACTGAACTCGGTTTACCAAAGGAAGTAGTCATGCGCCAACCTTTCCCTGGCCCGGGCTTAGCAGTAAGGATTTTAGGAGAAGTCACATCTGAACGCTGCGAAATACTAAGAAATGCAGATTCAATAGTTGTAGAAGAAATGAAATCGAATAATCTCTACTACAAAATTTGGCAAAGCTTTGCCGTGTTATTACCAGTTAAAAGTGTGGGTGTTATGGGAGACGAAAGAACCTATGAATACACAATAGCTATACGAGCCGTTGAATCTAAGGATGGAATGACCGCTGACTGGGTCAAACTCCCTTATAAAATACTAGAAACACTTTCAAACAGAATTATAAATGAAGTTAAAGGCGTCAATCGCGTATGTATGGATATCTCTAGCAAGCCCCCTGCTACTATTGAGTGGGAGTAATAATTCAACCAGTCACCATAAACTGATCAACTTCCCTTCCGATCGACAGTACTAATAATCTCTCCACCTTTAAGCCTTGTTACAATTTGATGACCAGACTTCAAATGTTTCGAATCACTAATTATCTTACCTGTTCTAAAATCACTAGTAATTGAATACCCTCTTGAAAGAGTGTTTTCAGGGGATAGTAAAATAATACTTCCATAAGCTTTTTCATAAGCAGCGCGACATGTAACAAGCCTTTTATCTAAAGCTTCTTTCAGTCGATTCAACAACCAAGAAAGCCGTTCTTTTTGCCCCTTAAAAAAACTGGCAGGAGTTTGGGCCTCAAGCCTTCTATTAAACTCCATCAATCTATATTCTGCAGCCCCAACGCCCCGTTTAATCAAGCGTTGCAAATCATTATTCAAATCGTCAAGCCTCTGACTAGAAACCATCAATTTTCGTTCTGGATGCGCCTGATTTAACCGATGAAGACTATGGCTTAAATCTCGCCTCAAGTTGCTAGTCTTGTTAGAGGCCAAGCTAAAAAAACGACGCCAAGAACCTTGAATAAACCCTTTTTGCGCACATACACCCTCCGTAATTAATTCCGCAGCCGCACTTGGAGTCGCCGCTCTAACATCAGCAACGAAATCTGTTATCAAAATATCAATTTCATGCCCTACTGCTGATACAACAGGCAAATCTGAATCGAATACTGCTCTGGCCAATACTTCTTCGTTGAAAGCCCATAAGTCTTCCTTGCTGCCACCTCCTCGAGTTAATAGTATCAGGTCCAGAGATCCTTCATGCTTTCTTTCCCACTCATTAAGCCTCCTAACAGCATTAGCTATTTCTGTTGAAGCTCCATCACCCTGTACACGACATGAAACCAATACTACTTCTAAAGACGAATACCTTCTCTGTATCACATTAAGAACATCCCGAAGAGCTGCACCAGAAATAGATGTCACTACTCCAATTCTATTAGGGTATTTCGGCAGTTTAACTTTGTGAGACGAAGCAAACAACCCTTCTGCTTCAAGCTTGGATTTAAGTTTTTCAAATTGAACTTGCAGCGCTCCAATTCCCTTCAATTCTACTTGCCGCACAATTATTTGATACCTCCCTGAAGGCTCATAAAGAGTTACATCTCCCCTTATTAAAACCAATTCACCATCCTTTAATACACTCTGCACGCTAGAAGCAAACCCGCGAAATAAAGCGCAACTGATTTGACCTTGCTCATCCTTTATTGAAAAATAAAGATGTCCAGAAGACTGGCGTCTTAACCCAGTAATTTGCCCTTCCACCCAGACACTACCCAACTGCGTCTCAATTAATCTCTTAACGGACCGGTTAAGATTCGTAACTGTATAAATCTTTCGAGATTCAGGCTTTGCATCCAGTAACTGATCAAAATCCCACTGACTATGCTGCTTTCGGCTCATAGCTAAATTTGGTTATCTGGAAGCATTTCCGAGATCCGTTTTATAGAATTCGATCTCCCAGTAGCTTCATCAATATCCACCACAACCCCATTCAGAGTTACTTTTTTTGAAGCAACACCAAAACGTTGCGGCTGATGCGTCAAAAACCTTTGAATAATAGGTTCAATTTCTCGCCCTAAAATACTCTCCTGCGGCCCAGTGCAGCCAGCGTCACAGAGAAAAGCAGTTCCACCAGGGAAAATCTGTTCGTCAGCCGTTTGGACATGAGTATGAGTACCAATCACCGCACTAACTCGACCATCAAGAAAACGGCCCATTGCAATCTTTTCAGATGTTGTTTCAGCATGCATATCAACGAAAATTATATTGGTTTTTTTCTTTAACTCCTTAATAGCCGCATCAGCCGAAAAAAAAGGGTTTTCAATTGGTCGCATAAAGGTCTGCCCTTGTAAGTTTAATATTCCAATTGGAGGTAAATCAGCATTTTTCTGAATACAATAACCTTGCCCCAAAGTGCCTTCAGGATAGTTATTTGGTCGCACAAATCGCGGTTCATTTTTAAGCAAAGACACAACTTCACGCTTATCCCAAAGATGGTCTCCAGAAGTCATTATATCGACTCCAGCCTCAAAAACCTCGTTTGCTGTAGATGGAGTCACTCCTGAACCTCCTGCCATATTCTCTCCATTTGCGATCACAATATCCAAATCAAGCGAATCTCGGAGGCGAGGCAAAAAATATCGGACAGCCTTTCTACCTGGCTTACCAACTATATCCCCAATAAAAAGCAACTTCACAACAAAAAGGCTACCAAAATTCTATATCAATGCACGATGCTAATCTTGATGAGATCGCCCCTCTGTTTAACACTTACCCCTATGTCGGTGAAAATTAAAACCGCTTCCATTCATAGAATCGAGCTTAAGACACGTATGCCGTTTAAATACGGCATAGCCACAATGACTGAAGTTCCAATGATATTTGTGAGAGTTGCAGTAGAGATAAATGGAAATGAATCATCAGGAACAGCCTCCGACCTGCTACCTCCAAAATGGTTCACCAAATCTCCAAATGAGCCTATAGAAAATGAAATCTCAGAAATGCTAGGCGTTATTCGAAATGCAATTCAGTTATCTATTAACTATGAAGCCGAAAATTTATTCAGTCTCTGGAGATTGATCTACGACAGCCAAACAAAATGGGCTAAAGAGAGATCCATCCCGGCCTTATTAGCTCATTTTGGCACTTCACTAGTTGAAAGAGCAATAATTGAAGCAACATGCAAACACTACAATCAGTCACTGAGCGAAGCCATACTAAAAGGTTCACTAGGCTTTTCCGCTAGCAGTATACATTCAGAACTGATCGGAATCCCCTTTGCCACATTATTACCGCCTCAACCTCTATCAAAAATAACAGCGCGTCATACGATTGGGCTAGGAGACGCTCTCTTTGAAAAAGACATTCCCGATGAGGAGCGCATTGACGACTCTCTCCCTCAATCCCTCGAGCAATGCATTAGATATTACAAATTAAAGCAATTTAAAATTAAAATCAGCGGAGATCTTGAATGGGATTTGAAAAGATTAATAGAAATTGCCACGGTTATAAAAAACAATACGGAAGGAAATTTTGAGTTAAGCCTGGATGGCAACGAACAATTTGATTCTATAGTCGCCTTTCAAAATTATTGGACGAAACTAAATAACGAAAACCGATTAACTCGATTTTTTGATCACTTGCTATTCATTGAACAACCTCTACATCGTGATATAGCATTAGACAGCTCATTGCGAGATGAGTTTGATCTATGGTCAAACAATCCTCCTATCATAATCGACGAATCCGATAGCACTCTTAAAAGCTTACCAGAAGCTCTTCTTATAGGATACTCAGGGACAAGTCACAAAAACTGCAAAGGCATCTTTAAAGGCATCGCTAACGCCTGCCTACTAGAGAACTGTCGCCAGAGTGGCCAGAAAGTAATTATGAGCGGTGAAGATCTATGCAACGTCGGCCCAATTGCCGTAATACAAGATCTCGCTGTGATGGCAATGCTCGGAATAGAAAGCGTTGAACGCAACGGGCATCACTACATGGCGGGTTTATCTCAATTCCCATCCAAGACACAAACTCAGATACTCACAGCACACCCTAAACTCTATTCAAAGAGCGACCATGGCTGGCCTACCCTTGAAATCCTTAATGGCCAAATCGACTTGTCATCAATTAATAACCAACCATTTGGCACAGGATTCGAGCTTGATTTAAGCGTGTATGAAGAAATCCCAATTTCAGAATGAAGAGAACTAGCAGCCCAGAAAAACAGGACCATAAATATCTTTGGCACCCATTTACTCAAATGAGGGATTGGCTGAAGACAGAGCCAATCGTCCTTGAAAAAGGAAAAGGATCGATACTTTGGGATAACAAAGGGCGTGAATTTATCGATGCCAACTCATCTATCTGGACAAACCTTCACGGACACAATCACCCAAAAATTAACCGCGCCATTAAAGAGCAACTAAAAAAAGTGTCTCATGTTTCTGCGCTAGGATTCTCGAACATACCTGCCAGTAGATTAGGAGAAAAATTAGTACGATTAGCAAATCCAAAAAGACTATTTAATAAAAAACAACCGCGCTTAAAGAAGGTGTTCTTTTCAGATGACGGATCAACATCGGTCGAAGTAGCCATAAAATTATCTTACGAATTTGCAAAGCGCACAAGGGGTGCACGGAAACCACGCTTCTTATCTCTCGAAGGAGCCTATCACGGCGATACGGTGGGAGCGGTCAGCGCCGGCCACATAGACCTTTTCCATAAAGCATACTCAGGCTTATTATTCAAAACTGATAAAGTAATATCACCTTACTGCTATCGTTGCCCGTTTAACAAAGCTATGCCGGAGCGCGCTGATGCGCGATCATATCGTAATTGCAATATGGAATGCACAAAGCAAGTGGAAAAGAAATTTGACCAACAAAAAAAGAAAGGAGAAAATTATTCTGCATTTCTGGTTGAGCCTGGAATGCAAGGACCAGCAGGCTTAATTGCCCAACCAAAAAACTGGCTATCTAAGGTTGCTGATATCGCCCGAAATCATAATGCACAAATTATTGCCGACGAAGTTATGACCGGACTTGGGCGTGCTTCTGAACAAATATTCGCTAGCCATTCAGAGAAAGTACAACCAGACTATCTTTGTATAGCGAAAGGACTGAGTGGGGGCTACCTACCAATGGCAGCAACAATAACTACACAAAAAGTTTTTGACGCATTTCTTGGCGACTATTCGGAGTTTAAAACTTTCTTTCATGGCCACAGCTTTACCGGCAACCCGCTAGGCGCAGCCGCCAGCCTAGCAAGTATAGAACTTGTTGAATCAAAAAAAGAACAACGAATCAAACTAGCTAGTAATATAAAGGAATATTCAAAGAAACTTTGGGAACTTGAAACCGTCGGCGACATGCGACAATCTGGCTGCGTATTGGGAATAGAACTAGTTCGCAACTGGAAAACAAAAGAATCATTTAATTTAAATGAACAAGCCGGAATTCGCGTTTGCGCTGGATTAGCAAAAAAAGGCATCCTGACCCGACCGATTGGAAATGTCATAGTGATCATGCCACCTTACTGCACCACCAAAACACAAATAAAAAAAATCTTCTACGCTCTGTATGACACAATTGATGAAACACTATGAATTTGAATGATCCAAACATTGCCTTCGGGACAATTGCGCTTTGCCTTATTATTATTAGATACGGATTTGAGTTTTGGCTAGACCATCTAAACACAACTCATGTCCGTAAAAATGCCAAATCCGTTCCTGAAGCATTTAAGGAAATCATGGACGATCAAACATATCAAAAATCAGTAGAGTATACACTTGCAAAGGCCAGACACGGAACAATTCTAGACAGTTACTCAACTGGCCTTCTGATAATAATTCTGTTTACTGGAATCATTGCAGAAACGTTTACTTATATTACTGACTTTATAGGCGGCAGCGAATTTGCAGCAGCATCTGCAATATGGCTAATCATCTGGATACTCCAAGCACTAAGCCTTCCATTCTCATGGTATTCACAATTTCAAATTGAGGAGAAATTTGGATTTAATAATTCAACGCAAAAAACATGGTGGGCAGACCAATCCAAAGGACTAATCTTAAGCTTTATAATAGGAGTCCCCCTTCTCTGGCTTGTACTTTTGACACAAAAAGCCGGAGGTGAATTTTGGTGGATTTGGGTCTGGGCGATTATTGTAGTTTTTCAACTGATAATGAGCATCATAACTCCAATCTTCATTTTACCAATATTTAATAAGTTCACTCCACTGCCTGATGGCGAATTAAAAAATAGATTAAACAATCTTGCTGAGCGAACAGGATTCATAAATGCAGGAATTCAAGTTATGGATGGAAGCCGAAGATCAAATCACTCTAATGCTTTTTTCACAGGACTTGGAAAAGGCAGGAAAATCGCACTATTTGACACGCTTATAAACCAGTTGAATGAAGAGGAACTAGAAGCGGTTCTGGCTCACGAAATTGGACATTACAAACTAAAACATGTTCCGAAGATGATAATTTGGTCATTCGGCTT
>NYWG01000108.1 GCA_002684915.1 Verrucomicrobiales bacterium | reverse complement strand
CTTCGAATTGTACGTCTTCCCAGTCATGAGCGGTATGCCCTTTCAATATTTTACTGTCAAAGGCTGTTCCGTTGTGAGCTACCCACACATGGTCTTTCCCGATTTCAATGGCTTCTTTCAACGCTTCTTGTGTGGAATAAAACAACAGCGACCGGCCCGTGTCCCCCTTTCGCATATCGTCCTTGGCCTTCTCGATGTTGTCGTCGTTTCGTTCCAATGCGTACAACATACCCATGCTATCTTCGTATGTTCGGGCCACCTTGCTTCGATTTAAGAGCGTGGCTATTTCTGTTGCCTGTTGATGCTGGTTCATACGCTTTACATTGCTTTTTAATGCTTTTTTTCCGATCAACAATTTGGTCCAAAAATTTAAGGTATTTTCGGAATGCTGGCCCAACGCATCCAACTCTTTTATAATTTCGGCTCCGTCAGAGAATTTCTCCAATGGGTTTATCAACCGTTGGAAAGATATTTTATCGTTGTAAAGAGCAATTTCAAGTATTTTTGTCATCGGTCTGGTTCCTCCTTTACGAAGAAATGTTGCTTCCAAATCGTACGCCAACCACATTATTAATTAATATGAAAGAGTATTTATAGTGTGTTTTTAGTAGATAAATGGTACGCTATTTTATTGGATCGATTTTGTCACCGTATGAAAAAGAATCTGTCGCTGAAAACGATCCAACATTTGGATTTACCAAAGCACAAGCAGACAGCCTTGACGTGGTTGGTAAACCGATTCGAATGGAGCATAACAAAGATATGGTGGTTGGAAAAATAGTAAAACAGTTCGCAAGTGACGATGGGAGTTTATGGGTAATGGGAAAATTGGACGGGAGTGGCTATCAAGAACGATTTGCACAGTATGCGGTAGATAAGAATCCAGACACCGGTGGTGCATATTATCAAGGGTTGAGTTTACAGCATGTTCATAGACAACTTGCATCAGGCAAGTCGGAAAAAACCGCGGTGGAAGTTTCTTTAGTATGTGAACCAAGACGTTCAGATTGCCGCATTGCCTACGTGGATTCTGATAATATACCAGATTCAGATCAAATAAAAAATATGGAGTATATATTAAAAGGTGGCATTAACAAAATGGAAACTGCCACAGCCAATCCACCAACAGAAGTAAAAGAAGTTGCTCAAGAAAATGTCGAGAGCGTAGAGCAAAAAACAGATATCGCTGGCAATATGACGAAAGAACAGATGATGAAGATTATAATAGAACAGCAAAAGTCATTAGAGGTCAGTAAAACAACGCAAAATAGTGAATTAGAAGAGTTGCGTCAATTAAAACAAGAAATCGAACGTCAAAAAGCGGAAGAATTAAAAAAGGAACAAGAAAAATCGCATGCAATGGCACAATCTCTTGTAAACGATTGGAGTCAGCAACTTGATAAGGACAGTATGTCTGACGCTCAGAAAACACAAATACTTGAAACGGCCCAAAAACACCCGCACGAGCTTATTGAATTGCTTCGTGTTGCACATTGTGCATCGAAAAAAGCAAAAGAAGCGGAAGCAAGATTCAACGAATATAAAAGTTTAGTAGAAAAAACACAATTAAGTCAACAGTTTGACCAAGTTATGTCGAAGAAAAAGGCGCCAGCACCAGTTGTACAGCAGCCGCAAGTACCGGTTGTACACGCAGCAAGTAATAAAAAGAGAAAAACCATGTCCAATCCAGAATTGTTTTTGCGTGCGATGAGTAGTTTTGCACCCAGTGGGAGTGCACGAGACCATATGGAACAAGTCTCTAAGATTGGGGTAAGAAAAAAGTACACTCGTGAATCATATTATTAAAACTTTATTTTAAAGATACTCTAGATGGATAATTTTCCGGATAACATGAAAATGTGTTCATAAACTCTATATCTTCCTTTGTTATCTCTGGCTTCTCAGAGCTACTGTCCCATAATAAAACTGCTCCATGACAGTCTGGAAGCCATAAATTCTCTATTTCATCTCCCTTTGACGATCGAAACGTTGCCGTGTGAATAGACGCGTGTACGAAATATTCCATCTTTAACTTGTAATACTCACCATGAATCAGGAACCCCAGACCTTTGGTGGAATGTTCGATTCCAACCGACTCAAAAAACATTCCCAATGTCACTTCCCTTCCCTCTACACGAAGCTTGATTGGCGCCGACCATGGGTGTATGTGAATAATACCAGCGTTTGTTGGACTAGAGTCGCAGTGCGAGTGGACCCCGGTATGGTAAAATTGTTTTTTGTACGCGTACGAGACCGCTGCGGGACATATAGGGGGGGATTCGTATGCTATGGTTTGTGTTAAGTTGCGGTCGTGAAAAATAATGTACCGGTTTTTTAATTTTATTTTATACAGCAAGTGGATATGGTCGCCCACGATAGGCCGTTGTAACAGCTTCCATTTACCAAAAGGGGGTGTCTTGGATTCGCAGTCATTTGGAAAGTAGTCTTTATGGGTCGTCGTGTATGGATTTTCTAACATGTATCGCCCCACTTCCATCGGAGAAGAGAACAAAGAACAAATAGAAGAAAAGGTGGTCATGTAGTAGTTTCGTGTGTATGGTACTTGAATGATGTAGGTCATATTTAGTACCAACAGAAAAAATATTAAAGTAAAGAATGCAAAGTAAAATCTCATATTTATCTATAGTTATCTATGTATATATATCATTTAATATCTCAAATTATTAAATCTACGCTGGCGTCCAACTTTAAATGCTGCGTCTTCATTTCCCATATCACTCGAAGCAGGGCTAAACAATGGAATGTCACTGGTAGAACATCCTCGCATGGACCACATCAAACCAAAGACAATCAATCCCAAACCTGCTACAGATCCTATTACGATGCCAACAATTGCACCCGTGCTTAACTCCGAGGAGTCTTCCTCCGATTTAGCCGGTGCCGATGGTGCCGATGGTGCTACTGCCGGTGCTGCCGGTGCCGTTGGGGCATCTGGCAATACGTATGGCTCTACCGATGGATTACCACCTTGTTGGGTTTCTGCTGGAATAACTGCAAACGAAGAAGACGATGCACTGGCGGACGACGTTGATTTCAAATTAATGGAATAGCTGGTTCTACGCAAACGTCTTCTAGCATTCAAGTCTGTGTTTTCAGCCACTACATCAAAACGTACTTTAAAGACATCGTTTTGTGCATTTGCCAATGGCATAAAGTCAAAAGCAATTTTGTCGTATGTGTTTATGCTATAATCCGCTCCGTTACAAGTGGTCTTCGTCGTATGAGAAGTAGCGACACCATTTAATGCACACGTTCCGTCTTCTAAACACGCACTTTCAGTGGCATATGATGTCCACGTTCCATATGGTGTCCATGTATTGTCGGTCCATATTTCTTGGGAACTTAGGCATGTAGCTTCATCTGGTAGGCCCGGGTCAGAACAAACACCATTGTCTTCACAATCAACTTTATTAATCCACGTAGTGTCACTACAAGTACCATCAGTACAGCTTGCCTCGGTGGTTTTCGTAGTGTCGGAACATGCACCATCTACAGAACACCCTATAAAATGCGCGGTGTAACCACAATTAAGGTCATTAGTACCTCCCCCCGCCGGGTTAGACTCAAAACATGTCCCCCCCAATCCCGACGCACCACAATCAGCTGCTGTTCCATCGAATAATGTATAATTTCCACCTGCATTGGTACATGCTCCCGATGCTGTGTAATCATTACCGGTACAAACACCTGAAATAACATCTCCATTAGGATTCTTACATACGTAAGATCCATCATACGTTCTTGTTGATGTAAATACATGTACGAAAGAGGTTGATACACCACATGTAAGCGCGTTAAACGGTGTAAGTTGCGTTACACGGTCAGTGTCTGTTACACATGGCGTTTGTTCATCGTATGCGCTGCTACTACCACAAGAACACATTTTGTCTTCCGACACTTTGGATTCTACTCCAGTCAATCCTATTTTTTCATAACGTTCAATAAAGATATTTACTTGGCGTGGTCTCCACCCTGCATTTACAGCAGCGGTGTTATCCGCAGCATCAAGCTTGCTTGTTGTGTCGCCTTTCAAGTACAATTTCATTTCTGCGCTGCCGCTGTCCATGGTGTATGCCTCAGAGCAGTCGGTTTGTCCGTTTACAGTTGGCGAAGCTACGCTTGCCAATGGGTTGCCACATGACATTTTTGCTCCTGCGCGAATGAAACCGGTTGCCTCGTTTTCTACATCCAATGGACATTCTAAATACATGGTCGTGATTTTAACATCACTGTCTACTTCCGAACCACCTATAAATGGCCCTCTCAATACCAAATCGGTCGTGGTGTGAGAAAGTTTTGCGTAATCTGAAGCACCACCTGCTGCCGTGGTTTCTGGAGCAGTAATCGCATCGCAGTCTGCTTGTGTGACGACCACACAGCTTGATTTCAAGGAGAACGCACTTGATAAACTACTACTTGACATGGCACCTTTATCAATACCTAAGTTGTCAGAATCTACTGCGTGCATATTGATTGGTTTTAACACGTTGCTTAATGCTCCACTTGTGTCCCATGTGCTTGAAGTGATATCTTTCTGTTGACTCTCAATATCAATCTTTAATTCGTGGCCACTTACTCCGTTTTCACTACATGTTTGCCACGAGATATCCGTAACTCTAACGGCTCTTTCTAATGTTGGCATGGTCAATGTTGCTACCGTAACGGTGGCGGATGCATCACGTTTTAACGTGGTTGTAAACAAACGGTCCGAGCAGAAAAAGTCCGTGTTTGACACGGTGCCTGTATCCGAAGCGTAGTTCAATGTACGTTTGTATTGCAAAGCAAGTGAGGTGGTAATAATGTATGAATCTTGGGCGAAATCATCGGTAACACTTTGTGCACATCCTTCCCAATTTCCTAGGTCCATTCCATTGTTTTTGAATTTATTAGCATTTGATGTCCACGTTGCCCCTGTCCATGTATTAGCTCCTAGGTTATTACCATTATTGTTTAAACAATCAAGTGTGTTTATAGAAACACCATCACTACAAGTAATATACATTTCACAAATCGCTTTAGTTGCGTGTTGAGGATCACTACAAGTCCCTGCTCCATCATTTACACAGGTTGTCTGGGTGGTTTTCGTATTGTCGGAACATACACCCGCTAACAACTGTCCATTTGATGTTTCGTTTTGGTCACATTTTGTAAATGCAGCAGCACCACCATCTTGTAAAAGAATGCTGTTGTCTGCAGCGCATTTACCAAACTTGGCCGTGACTTCTAAATCTTGTGTAAATCCAGTTGGCAAAGAAGTCGGGTCAAAATTCGTTTCAGAAGTGGAGGACATATCACTTAAGTACGTAGCACTTACATCCAATTGGTTTGATACAATATCATATGCCAAACTGAAGTCGAATGTCAATTTAACACTGTCTTGTGTGGCATCTGTTGTTCTTGAACATGGTACTCTCAAGTCATATATAATATTGGTAGTGTTACGGTCTTGAAGTTGAAAGTCAAGGTAGCCCGTGCACAAACTTGAAGATCGTATGCTATGCTCAACGTTCTCGTCGTCTACAGAAGATGTAGCTAAATACCTTTCTTCATCAACACTGTTCGCCGTATCCACAGATCCATCTGCGTTAAATCCGATGAGTGTGTCTTTTCCTTTCAATTCAAAAAACAAGCGTTTGCTGTCGCCCGTGTTTTTGGAGATTTGCATTGTAATGGATTGACCGGCTCTGGTTACAGAAGCAAGTTTTCTGCGCAACAAAGAAAGTTGGGTATTACCTACGGTCACAACACGTTTGTCGACTTGAACAATGCGTGTGTATATTGCATTGGCGCAGGTTGCATTTGAACTGGAAACACATTCTGCTTTATCTGCTGGTGTTTTAAAGTAAACAAGGCTAGACGTTTTACCGTATTCTTTGTCTAATACTATGACACGGCAATCGTCGTAAAACAATTCATTCACTTGCGCTTGAGCATCGAGTCTTATGTTATATACCTTGCCAGCACCTTTCGCATTACAGTCAGAATTAAGTGAGACACCCGCGGTTCCACCTAACACACCAGAATCATCGGTGACAACCAATCTACCATTGCCCACGTAATCAAAGTCATCGTCTAAATCTTCATACGAGGTTGCGTCTGCATCATCCACGTTTCTGACACCTGTAACAATTGGCTTTAAAAATTCACCCAATACATGCCCGCTGGCGTGCTGGGGGTCGTATCCTCCGGTTGTACCACAGTTTGCTCCATTGGTATCACAATTTGGTAATCGAACGGTTTTTTGCCCCGATTCGCCCATAGCATTGTGTGAAACCGCTTCGGCATATACAGTTTCCAAGTGGACACATTTGTTTGTGGGACTTCCTTCACAGCCTGATTTCAATTGATTTACATCTATTTCAAAGGCGGAATCTAAACCCAATTGACCACTGTTTTCAAATGCCTTGATAGCAAGTCTGTTGTCGCAAATCTGACATCCAATATAACCTTTCTTAAAATGAGGCAATCCACCGTATTTTGCTTCGTAAACACCTTCCAATAAGTATTGACCTACGTCTCCGTCGTAAGGCGTGGTACAAGTTGAAACTGCTGTCGCTGCTTCGCCAGCTCCTTGCAAAGCACAATCTGCGTTGGCTTTTCTACTTGCAAATGACAAAGGGTTTGCATATACCAACGCATTTGAAAATTGATTGCCTGACGCATCGTAAAAATTTGAGTAATCTGCGTGTATTTCAAGACCTTCTTTTACAAGCGTAAAAGGACCCAACCGTGCTGGAAGGGATTCTACACCCGATTGCTCACTTGTTTTGTATCTTTTGTCAACAACCATAAATTTGAACTTTAACTTCATTGTACCTGCTTCGGAGGTCGTTTCAGCGTCATTGTACATCAGACCTTCGCCCGTAAGAGCAGAGATTTGGTCGTGTGCATTGCTAATCGCAGGGTCTGGTATGTGGTTATCGCCTGCGTTTACATATCCAGCCACATCTGCGTCACCCGGAACGTGCCTCAAAGGTACTTTAATTAGTTTTGTTGCCCTTTCACCTAAATTCAAATTCGATGTTTTTGTAAAGGAAATTTCTGCGTAACTGGCTCCTAAGTACAAGGCATTGTCTACACTAAAGTAACATGATATTTTGTCTGTGGTGTCAACAAATTTTGTACTTTGTAATGGGGACGAATGGGCTGATATATCATGCTCAGACAATTTGTCTCCAATGGCCCCTTTAAAAGATATACTACATGCATTATCAAAGTCAGCAGGTGTAATATCTTCCAAGTGGGCACCAATTTCAATACAACGTTGTTTTTGAATGTCACTACTAATGGTAGCGCAACTTAAAGATGCTGCTGAACCAGCCTCAATATTTGTTTCAAGTTGTATTTCGGTATTGCCAATGTAGTCAAAAGCCACTGCGCCTTGGTGTTCTTGGATAGTAAATATACTGCATCTGCCACGTCTAACACCGGCCACGTTTTCTGTTTCTACGCAAATAGAGCCACCGGGGCAATTGTCTTTGGTGGCCCCGTCCGCGACTAAACATAATCCATCAGTATTGGTACTACTATCAATCATTCGGGGTTGCAACAATGTAATCGATGCTCGCTCAGAATATGCGGCATAAAATAATAAACTTAATGTTACGGTAAATAATGTAATTTTCATTTTGTTATTGACAGCCTTGACGTTTTATATACTGAAAAAAAAATATTTGCTACAAAATGATGTATATAAAGTTGCGCTGATGAAGATAAATATGGTGCATCGAAATCCTCGATTTGTTGTAAGCAAGCGAAAAAGGCACTGTCGTTTGGGTACAGGTTGTATTCATGGGTTTTCTCTCGTGAGTATTTTTTGCACCGGTGTATGTGCGGTTTTGGCATTTAGTATTTTATTTATTT
>NYWG01000107.1 GCA_002684915.1 Verrucomicrobiales bacterium | reverse complement strand
GTGAAGCTTTTGGGATACGTCCAGAGAAGCCATTGAAGTCTCTGATCATTCATGCCGGAATTACATAGGAGACCTCGCAGAAATGGTTCAGGGTAGTTCATGCTATACACAAGTCAAGACGGGTTGCTATCAGTCCAAACACCAAGACTATCCAAGGGTGCATAAGGCCATATAAGGGGCTTTACTCAGAGGCCGATTGCAGTTATTTCGGGTTGGTCCTAATACCTCGCAATGAAATCTGTTGGATTCCATATAATGTGCTCAAAAGGTAAAAGGTCGGTTTGCACAAATAGTGAATCTAATTCTTGGGCAGAATATAGAAGCAACACAGGCAGGCTTAAAATGTGGCATTAAATTTTTAAATTTTAGAAAAACACTGCAAATAAAGGCTAAAGTATGAGCTTAAAAATTTCTCGTAGGGCTATGTTAAGATCGGCGGCTTGCGGATTTGGTTCGTTGGCTCTAACCGGATTATGTCAGCAGACTGCCGCTGCATCATCCAGCTTGTTGCACCAGCGTCGTCCGATGTTCCCTGCAAAGGCAAAGCGTGTAATTTTTATTTTTATGGCAGGAGGGCCTAGCCATGTCGATTCATATGATTATAAGCCAGATCTGATCCGGAATCATGACAAGGATTATGATTTTACAGGTGTTCGTTTCGGTACTTTTGGCAAAAAAAGTAAACGTAAGTTGATGAAGCCTCTATGGGATTTCAAGCAGTATGGCCAATGCGGCCAGCATGTGTCGGAGTTGTTCCCCTATACTGCTCAAATGGTAGATGACCTTTGTTTTGTTAAGTCGATGCATACCGAAGGAGTTGCACATGGTCCATCTACTTTATTTCTTCATACTGGTGCTACAAATTTAATTCGACCCTCTGTTGGGAGTTGGATTACTTATGGTTTAGGGGCGGAAAATCAAAATCTGCCTGCATTTGTAACGTTGCAACCTTCCAGTTCAAAAGGTGGTCCTCGTAATTATTCTAATGCTTTCTTGCCGCCAATTTACCAAGGTACTGCAATTGGAAAGGCAGGCCAACCAGCGAGCAAAGCCAAGTTGCGTAATGTTGAGAACAATTCTTTGTCTCTCGATGAGCAAGAGCGACGATTTAATTTGCTTCAGGATTTGAATTCTATTCATTTAGCAGAAAGTCCGGAGGACGACCAGCTTGATGCAGTTGTCGAATCGTTTGAGTTGGCATGGCGTATGCAGATGAATGCTCCAAAGTCGTTTGAGTTGGAAGGAGAGAGTAAGGCTACCAAGCGTCTTTATGGGATTGGGGAGAAACACACGGACGATTTTGGAAAGCAATGTTTAATGGCACGCCGAATGGCAGAGTCGGGTGTCAGGTTTATTCAGGTTAACTATGCTGACGAAAGTACTAATCCTCGTTGGGATCAACATAGCAACATGCCAAAGCATATGGACCATGCGAAAGCAACAGACAAACCGGTGGCTGGCTTATTGGCAGATTTGAAGAATCGTGGGCTTTTAGATGAAACACTTGTTTGGTGGGGGGGAGAGTTCGGCCGCACGCCTTTTTCTCAAAGTGGGGACGGTAGAGATCACAACCCACGAGGCTTTACCACATGGTTAGCTGGGGCAGGGGTTCAGCCTGGTATTTCTTATGGGGAGACAGATGAACTGGGAGATACTGCAGTTGGAAATAAAGTGCATATGCATGATCTCCATGCGACTATTTTACATATTCTTGGATTGGACCATGAAAAGCTGACTTATCGTTATGCTGGCCGTGACTTTCGTTTAACCGATGTTCATGGAAGTATTGTTCGAGGCATACTTTCTTAATGAAGGAATTAAGAACGGTGTATGAATTAAAGTTTTGTTGTTTTTCCAAAGCCGCCACCTCCTGGGGTTTTTATTATTAGGCGGTCTCCTGGTTCTATAGATTCTTGCGCGATAGATTTTAGTTTAATTTTATCTCCATTCTTCTTGATCAAATATTGTTCCCCAGGGAGTCCTTCTTCTCCTCCATTAAGGCCGTATGCCCCTTGGTTACGGTTCTGAGTAAGAAGGGACAGTGAAACAGCTTCAGTAAAAAGTAGTTCCCGGATGACGCCGTTTCCTCCCTTGAATTGGCCCCTTCCTCCAGAGTTCTTTCGTATTGAGAATTGCTCAAGTCGTATTGGGAATCGCCATTCTAGAATTTCAGGATCGGTTATTGCTGTATTTGTCATGTGCGAGTGAACTGCATCAACTCCGTCAAAGTTTAATCCTGCACCGGTTCCTCCGCATATAGTTTCGTAGTAACTACATCGTTCATTTCCAAAGATGAGATTATTCATAGTTCCTTGGCTAGCTGCAACAATTGCAAATGGTTTTAATAGTAGGTTTACCAGTTTTTGGCTGGTTTCAACATTACCTCCAACAACTGGTGGAGCTTCATTTGGATCTGTTGGGAAATGAGGATTTAGAATGGAACGAGGTAAATTGATTTCGGTGCAGTCAAGTAATCCTTCATTAAGTGGGATTGATTCATTAACTAAAAGGCGTAGAACATAGATTATTGCGCTCTGAACTATTGCTGGGGTTGCATTAAAATTACCACTATGTGTGGGGCTAGTACCGCTAAAATCAATTTTAATTTTACCTTTCTCTATATCGATTCTAGCAATCAGATTGGTGCCGTCGTCTAGTTGTTCCTTGGTAAAGTATTTCCCAGTCGACATTGATTTTATACGCCTAATCATAGCGTTTGAAGCACGCGATCGAAGTTTGTTGATTTGATCAATGATCTTATTTGTTCCGTATTCCAAAGCCATTTTTCTCAAAGCATTAACTCCTAGAAAGTTTGCTGCTGCCTGAGCCTTTATATCCGCTAAATTATCTTCGATACAGCGAGTTGGCCATGGAGGGCTATTTAATATTTTTTCAATTTTATCAAACTGTGGTCTGTCTGACTGGTAGAGAAGTGTAGGCGGAATTACGACTCCTTCTTCTGCAAGAGATTTGGCTAGCGGGGGCATTGATCCTGGGCTGATCCCACCAATTTCAGCATGGTGAGCCCGGTTAGCAATGTAACCAATAAGAGAATCCTTGTCGTCGAATACAGGGCTTATAACGGTTATATCCGGCAAGTGTGAGCCACCGTGACTAGGGTGGTTTGTTATGAACATATCGCCTGGATTGATCTTTTTGTTTGATGTGACGGATCTTACACATAATCCAAGTGCACCTAGATGAACAGGTATGTGAGGTGCATTCGCAACTAATTGCCCGTTCAGGTCTAGTAGTGCACATGAAAAATCAAGTCGTTCCTTTATATTTGTAGAAACTGCAGTACGTTTTAGTAGCTGTCCCATGTTTTCAACTATCGAGTTAAGTCTGCTAGTAAACAACTCTTGCTCAACTAATGGGCTTTGTTTCAAGTTTTTATTGGATTGGTCGGTGCTCGTTTTTTTAAGCTTAATTGTGCCTTTAGAACCAACGGTGCCGCACCAGCCTTGATCTATATTAACTGTGCAAAAAATGTCTTGGACTATAGAAGGTCCATTAATTTGTAGTCCGTCTGCGATTTCATTTCTCGAAATAAAGCCTTCTTGTGGTTTAGGTCCGTTTTGATGTAAGAATTTTTCTTGTTGATTCTTTGATGTGTATGTTGATGCGATAATCCGAACGGAAACAACTTCTATAATTTTGTCATCAGGCCAATATCCAAATAGATTTTCGTGCCTCTCTTTGAATAAATCACCTATGTTTATTTTTCCGTCATAATCTACTTCCTCAGTTGACTCCTGCCCCTGATGTCTTAATGATATTATTTTTCTTCTTACAAATATTTCGTGACTTTCAAAACCTTCAGCATTTAATTTTAAAAGTGCTTGTTTTTCTAAGTTTTTAATTATTTTTGATAGTTGCTTTTCAATATTTTTTAGTGGTTTAAGTATTTGCTGGACTGCAAACCTTTCTATAACAGCTTCGCGTAATCCTCGTGCACTGAGCAGGCCAGCATCTTTAGGGCAAAGAATGCAACTGATTCCAAGTTTATCTGCGATTGCGCATGCGTGTTGGCCTCCAGCCCCTCCAAATGCGACCAAAGTATAATTGCGAGGATCGTATCCTTCTTGGATTGAAATCTTACGGATTGTATCTGCCATTCGTTCATTTGCAATTTCAAGGAAACCTAATAGTAGCTCTTTGTCTGATAATTGCTCAGGAATGATTGATTTAATTTTATCTAATGCCACTTGTGCTGCTTTTGCATCTATTGGAATACCAAGGTTCTCGGGATTAAGCCGACCAAGTAGCAAGTTTATATCAGTGACAGTTAATGGGCCTCCTGAACCGTAACATGCTGGCCCTGGTATTGCTCCAGCACTCTCTGGGCCGACGAACAGTTCTTCTCCGTTGAAACCGCAAATAGAGCCGCCACCTGCAGCTACAGTTTCAATATTTAGCACAGGGGTGACTACTCTTGTGTTTCCAATTTGATGCTCGAATTTATAATCATATTTACTGTCAAATCTGCATACATCAGTGCTAGTTCCTCCCATGTCGAATCCAATAATATTATTGATTCCTGCTTGCTTCCCAAAAAACGCCGCTCCGACGACACCTCCTGCGGGGCCGCTTAAAAGGCTATCTTTAGCTCTATAGTTATCTCTAGAAACTAGACCTCCGGCACTAGTCATGACATACAGTTTTCCCTTTTTGATATGCCTGCTTACGCCATTTAAGTACTCTGTCATTATTGGTGTAAGATAGGCATCGACTACAGCTGTCTCTGTGCGTGGGAGTATTTTTATTGCTGGGGCTAGATCGCTTGAAGAAGAAACATGACGCCATCCAGATTGAAAAAGGTGGCTGCGTAGTTCTTGTTCGTGTTCTGGATTGCAATGACTGTTAATAAAAGCAATAGCGGCCGCTTGGTTTTTATTATTAGGAGGATTTACATGGGGTAGATCGATTTTGCATATTGGTTTTCCAGAAGCGTCCATTCGTTCATTTACACTTAATACCTTTGAGGTGATCGGAACTGTTTTTTTTACATTCACATCAAATAGATTCGATCTTTTTTGATCACCGATTAAAAGTAGATCCTCAAAGCCTTTTGTGATGAACAAGGTAACATCTGCGCCTTTCTCTTCTAGTAGAGCATTAGTCCCTCGTGTTGTCGCGAGATTCATAGTTAGAGGGGGCAGGGTTTCATTAGGAAGTGTGCCAGTAGATAGGTGTGCAGCAAGTATAGGTGCTTCTATGTCAAATGAAATTTCGATTGATTGACCTATGAATGTTTTTTTACTGAGAGGTTCAGATATGTTTAAAATATTTGGTGTTGGTTGGTTGGTGATTCTTAATATTTTTTTATAGTCTCCTAGTATTCTTATTGATTGGCCTAATGTGAATTGAGGGGGGACTGGTTGGTGTAATTTAAACTTAATTTCTGTGGGAGAGTTAATTGCGGTTAATGTGCCTCGTAGGCAGCTACTCGATAACACTTTAATCCTTTTATATTTCCCGGTTGTTGATTGTGAGATGCAATCAGTAAATGTACCTCCTGTATCAATCCAAATTTTCCATTCTTTTTTCAAATTATTATTGTATATCAAGTTTGAGCACTACTGCTTTGGGGTGGGTTTTGCCTGAATTTATGATTTTATTTCGACTTTTTTCTCTGTAAATAAGCTTAATATTTTGATTGGTGATACGAAGGGTTTTTACAATGTGTTTTATTTGATTTGGTTTTAACTGGTGGTGAGTCTATTTGAACTTTTGTGACCGTCGTTAATTGATCTTATCCATAGTTCCTCTTGGTTATCCAGTCTATACTCACAGCTTAATACTGAAGGCTAAGCTGGTTCACTAGAGTTCATGATAACACATGCGTTCATGTGTTTGAATGAATCTCTCGCTGCGGAACGGAAATTGTAATATGGTTATCTCTGTTATGGTGAAATCTACAAACTGTTTTTTTGTGGCTGCTGTAGGAGCAGTTTTAGCAGGTTGTGCAGTAACTCCCTCAGCAATATCTCCAAGCCCAAGCTACATTGCACCTGTGGTTGTCAATGATCGTGAAATAATTGGTCAAATGACTGCGAGAGCGACAACAATGATGGATTCAGGTTCGGTTGTGGGGATGAAAACGCTCATAGCTAAGCTTAAAACTGAGCCAAAAATAAAATTAAATTTACCTAAGCCCAATTTATTTACTCCTGGAGAGGCTCAGAAGGCAATAGCAGTGGTCGGGGGAGTTTATAAATGCAATCGCTGTCCTCGATGGCATGTGGCACCAGCCAGTGGTTTTTTTATATCGGATGACTTAATAGTAACTAATTATCACGTGGTTGACCAACCAGAGAGAGATGGTCTGGTTGTAAGATTATTTGATGGAAGGTTTTTTATGGTTGAAGATGTTGTTGCGGCAAGTGAGAGATTTGATTTGGCTGTCTTACGTGTTCCTAAAACAGGTATAAAACCAATTTCACTTGGTCAACCTGCACCTGTTGGATCAAAAGTTGATTTAATTAGCCACCCTAACCAAAAGTTTTACACGCTGAGTGAAGGCAGGGTTGCGCGGTATTTTATTACTCAACGTAATCGTAAAGCTGTTTCTGCAATGGCAATCACCGCTGATTTCGGAAAGGGCTCTAGCGGGGCGCCAGTGTTAAATGATTCGGGGCAGGTTGTAGGCATTGCGGCAAGTACAGAGTCCCTTTACTATACTGAGAAGGACGGAGTACAAAAGAATCTGCAGATGGTGTTTAAAAATTGTGTACCTGTCGGTCAGCTTCGTGAATTAATTGGTGGTTGATCAGTTTTAGTCTTTGCTTGGAATCCTTATGTTCTCGACCAATTCTTGAACCTCTTTGGGTGCTTCATCTGCAGTTTTTGAAACTGCGAAAGCTACAGCAAAATTGACGAGAGCACCTATTGCTCCAAATGCATTTGGAGTAATGCCGAGAAACCAGTTTGGTTCCATGTTACCGAGGAAGCTGGTGCTGGAGATAAAGAGTATTCCTTTATGTTGAAATACATAAATCAATGTTATTCCCATTCCTGCAATCATTCCTGCAATTGCACCTTGACGGTTCATTTTTTTTGAAAAAATACCCATCATTAATACGGGAAAAATTGATGAGGCGGCTAATCCGAATGCAATAGCAACTGTGCCGGCGGCGAAGTCTGGAGGATTTAAACCGAAGTATCCTGCAACTATAATTGCACCAACCATAGCTAGGCGACTTGCATTCAGCTCCTGTTTTTCAGATATGCTAGGTTTAATTATTCCTTTTAAAAGATCGTGTGAAATCGCTGAAGAGATTGCGAGTAAGAGTCCTGCAGCAGTTGAAAGTGCAGCAGCCAGACCGCCGGCAACCACAAGGGCAACAACCCAGCCGGGAAGATTTGCTATCTCCGGGTTTGCAAGCACAAGAAAATCATTATCAGGCCCGTTTTTTGCATCCTTTTCTTTTTTTCCAAAAGGGATGTGTTCCAGCTCGTTGCCCTTCCATCCAAACGATGCTGATTCTTGATTAAATTTTTTGTTTTTGTCGTTGTAGTACTGGATTCGTCCGTCACTATTTTTGTCATTGTGTCTTAATACGCCTGTGGTTTCCCATTTTTTAAACCAATCAGGTCGTTTTGCATATTCTAGGCTACCATCATCGCTTCCAACCTCCCCGGTTTGGATAGTTTGAGTAAGGTTAAGTCGAGCCATAGCAGAAACTGCTGGAGCCGTTGTGTATAGTATAGCAATAAATACAAGTGCCCATCCAGCAGAGAGGCGTGCGTCGCTAACCTTTGGCACGGTAAAAAAACGTATAATCACGTGAGGTAAGCCAGCAGTTCCAATCATCAATGATAAGGTGTAGGCAAACATGTTTAATTTACTGCCCATTACACTTGTAGTGTACTTGCCAAAGCCTAGTTCGGTTATAACATTATCAAGTTTTTCCAAAAGAGGGGTGCCGCCTTCAGTGTTGCCTATAAGACCAAGTTGAGGAATTGGGTTGCCGGTCAGCTCTAGTGATATAAATATAGCTGGAACAGTATAGGCAAAAATGAGAACCACATATTGTGCAATCTGGGTGTATGTAATGCCTTTCATACCGCCTAAAACTGCATAGAAAAAGACAATGCCCATGCCGATGTAAAGGCCTGTGTTGTATTCTGTTTCTAGGAACCGAGAGAATGCAATTCCGACACCTTTCATTTGGCCAATGACGTATGTTACAGAAACAATAATAAGGCAAATGACTGCAACAACGCGGGCTGTTTTTGAGTAGAATCTTTCACCAATGAATTCAGGTACAGTGAATTTTCCGTACTTGCGCATATACGGAGCAAGCATCAGGGCGAGAAGCACATAACCGCCAGTCCATCCCATGAGGAAGACGGAGCCTCCGTATCCTGCGAAAGCAATTAGTCCTGCCATCGAAATGAATGATGCAGCGCTCATCCAGTCTGCGGCTGTAGCCATGCCGTTTGCAATAGGCCCAACATTGCCGCCAGCAACATAAAACTCCTTTGTTGATCCTGCTTTGCTCCAAATCGCAATTCCGATATAGAGAGCGAAAGAGAATCCAACGATAATATAGGTCCAGGTTTTTACGTCCATTGTGTTGTCTTTCTATTGGTGAATCTAATTGTTGAATTTATGTTTTCGATCGAGCTTGTTCATGAGCCATACATAAACAAATATAAGAACAACAAAGATATAAATTGATCCTTGTTGGGCCATCCAAAAACCAAGTTTTGCGCCCCCTATAGAAATTTTGTTTAATGTATCTACGAAAAGTATTCCGCATCCAAATGAGACAATAAACCAGACAGACATCAGGGCTGCTAGTATGCGTAAATTTGATCGCCAATAAGCTTTGCGATGTTCTTGAGGATTAAGTTTTTTTTCCATTTTTGTTTAAATCTTTTCTTTGACTACTTGCCATATTTCATTACTGACATCATCCGGGTGTTGGTTGGCATTTATAACTTGAAAACGCTCTGGCTCAGCCTTTGCTAGAGTCTTGAATCCGTCCAGTACTCGTTTGAAAAATAATTCACCAGACCGGTCAAATTGATCATTGGTTTCATTAGATTTAAGTTGGCGCTCCTTAACGCGTTTAGTGCTTACTTCTAAAGGTATATCTAACAGTAGTGTAAGATTAGGTTTAGTGTTTTCGATTGCTAATTCAATGGCTTTATGGACTTTATTTAAGTCAAGTTGGCGTCCATAACCTTGGTAAGCTAATGTGGAGTCGTAGAATCGATCACATAGGACTGTGTTTCCTTTTTTTAAGGCAGGCAGGATTATTTGTTGGATTAATTGGGTCCTGCTAGCGTTCATGAGTAGTAGTTCAGTATGGGCAGAAATTGTAGCACCTTCTGGGGGATGTTTTACGATTTCACGAATTGCTTCGCCTATATCAGTGCCGCCTGGTTCCCTTGTTAATGTTATATTATGGTTAAGACTATCTAATCGATTTGCTAGTCGCTTTATTTGCGTTGTTTTTCCGCACCCTTCAATTCCTTCAAATGTAATAAAGATACCGCTCATTTGAGTACGCTATCCTTTTCTTTAAGAGATTTCACTATAGCTTGTTTTGTTTTAATCTCCCGGGGGAAGACCCGAGTCAAATAAGCTACTAGCGACCTGATTTGTGAGTCGTCAAGTGGTCCCCCATGTTTTTTAGCGAAGGCAGGCATGAGTGAACCAGGTTTGCTGTCTTTGACCCACTGCTCCCAATATGATTGAGTTTTACCTTTGGATATAGAGCGCAATTCAGTAACGAAAGATGCCCTGTTTGTTGCGTCATGACAAATTCCACAAGCGGTTGCATATAACTGCCGGCCACGTTTGCCTTTTGTAGGTTCTACGTGGCATTCAACACAATTGTTTTGAAATATGGCTTGTCTGTTTTGGGCAGCTAGTTTCAGGTTTGCAGCGCGTTCCTCTTTTGAGCGTTTGCGAGGTTTATTTGCGCTTTTAATTGCGCCTATGGCAACCTTCGTTGTAAGTGTCACATTGCCTAGATCAGTAACGACTGTTGTTTGTTTTTCTATAACTCCGCTTTTCCCCCTTACATCCATTGTTATAGGAATACTGCCTTTTTCTCCTGGTTTTATAATCCATGGAGTAGCAGGTAGTTTTGCAACAGTGCATCCGCAAGATGTAAAAGTTTCTTTAATACTAATTTCTTTTTTTGTTTTATTTAAGAAATGAAATGTAAATTTAATATCTAACTCTTCAGGTCTAGATTGATACCTTTTACCTAAAGAGTCCCAAGTTAGTATTTTTGAAATAGAAGGAGTCTTTTTCTCTCCAAGTTCCAAATATTTAACGTCGGTCGATTGAGCGACTAGGCCGTTAATTGAAAGAGCCAATAAGCAGACTGAAAAAATAGTGAAGAATCTATTTATCATTAGATATTATCGAGGCTGCCGCGCTTGGCGCAGTGTTTATCCTTGAAATTGTGATAATAAATCAACACTAGATTTTACGAGTCATGTCGACGCTTACCCATCGTGTGTCCGGGAGAATGAATTTTTTCACAATAACTTTCACTGTTTCTGCTTTGAAGTTGGTTAATACAAGCTTACATATATCATTTGCCAATGTTTCAATCAGTTTCCAACTTTGGTTTTCTCCTAGTGCTTTTATTTCCTGACACACTGAAAAGTAATCAATTGTTTTGCTTATGTCATCATTTTCTGCGCTCGAACGTAAATCTTTAAATATAACTATTGTGATTAGAAGCTTTTGGGCTTCAATTCTTTCTTCGGCTGGAACACCTACATGAAATTTAACTTCCAAGTCTTCAATGGTTATTTTGTCACTCATGATTAGATTTGCTCTTTTGAGCTACTATAGTTTCGATTAAAATACTAGTTGGTTTATTAAGTTCTAATTTTAGAGCTTCTTTTTCGCTAACCCAGCAATAATCCTGAGCTTCATCATTTAATTTAACATTGCATTCTCCTGTGGTCGAGCAAGTGTAATTTAATAAAATAAAATGTGCCGGTTTAAAGAATTCATCAGACTCAATTGAGTCTTGGGATAAAACGAATTTTATATTCGAAATGTTAAGATTTGTTTCTTCAATTATTTCTCGGCGTAGTGCCTCCTCAGACGTCTCACCGTATTCTATCTTTCCTCCAGGGATACCCCATTTTCCTGACCACTTATCCGTTTTAATCATAAGGGTTTGGTTTTGGGAGTTGTAAATAAGTGCGCCTACAGTAGGAATAGGTCTTCTTGGATGTGTTTGTTGGTAGTCGTCTTTAGTGAGGTTCATTTGATTGGCTTCAAGTGCTTTCTGAAGGCCGTAAAGATTTTCAGTGATTAGTGTTGGTTTGCTTTTATTGAGTTGATCAAAAGTGTTATATCCAGTCAGAAGAGCGCATGAATCTATGCCGGCATGATTCGCAGTGTCTACATCATGCTGCATATCACCAATATAAATTGTTTCTTCTTTTGATAAATTATTATCACTTAATATATTTCTTATTTTCTCTCTTTTATCCCAAATTCCAAGATAAGTTTTTTCAAAAAATTTTTCCGTATTTGTGTTCTTTGCCTGGGTTGAAAAGTATTCAGCTTTGACAGTGCTTAGAATAAAGCATCGTATATTTCTTTTCTTACAGAATTCTAGGAATTCAATTGCGTATGGAAGGGCAATTACATCTCCGCTTACTTTTTCGAAGTATGAATGAAACCACTGTTCAAGTTCCTGTAGTGGGGTGTCAGGGATTAGGCGATCATAGAATTTTGTAAAAGGAAGTTCAAATTCAGCGCGAAATTCATCTAAGCTTAGTGTTTGAGCCCCAGCCTGTTCGAGCACATGATTAGTTGCTTTCCAAACACCGGGAAGATCGTCAACTAGAGTTCCCGACCAATCAAAAATAATATTACGAATCACAGTTCGAAAGTTGAATGAGTTTAAAATTCACTAAAGACTTTTTAAGTTATTATTGGCCTTATATTATTCATTTGGCTTTAGTTAATATATCTTTTAGGCCGGTAAGATTGAGTTTTAGGGCGGTTTTAGTATCTGTATCGCTACGATGATCCAGAATTCCAATTGGACCATCGTAATTTGATCCTTTTAAGATTTTTATCATTTCAATGTCATGTTCGCCTTGACCTATCGGAAGGATTTTAGGATTTGCACCTGAGTTCATTCCGTTAAGGTTTATACAGTGTAGATATGGTTGCATTAATTTTAGTGATTTTTTGAAATTATTGATATGATTGTGCCCGTGGTGAAAATTATAAACTATCCCAACATGGTTTGCATTGTGGGTGTCGTGAAGGATTCGGCATACTGATGCGAGGTTTTGTGGTTCGCCGCCCCAACCGCCATGATTGTACAAACCTAGTTTGCAGCCTAGTTCACGTGTTTTGTTAACAAGGGGTAAGATTTCATTTACAGCTTCATTTATTTTATCTTTTTGTGTTCCGCTGTCCGGGCTGAATGCTGTTTTCCAGATTTGTGGCTGGATATTGTGTTTTTTGAATAATTGGAACGCGAGCTCATGTGTGCTCCAAAATGCAAAAAATTCAATTCCGTTTCTTTTATATTGAATGATTTCTTCTTCGAACTCTGGTATATTCTCTTTACGCCAATCATACGCCACTCTCTTGATGCCAAGTTGTTTTAGCATTTCGACGCGTTTAGCGGGACTTCGTTTTTGAGAATCGAATGGAACGATGCACCATGCAATCAGTCTGTCAGTAGAGAACTGACCTGCTTGCCCAAAGGAAATGCCACTTAACAATATCAATAATAGAAATCTGCTACTCATAACCTTAGCGATTCATGATCGATTCAATTTCGTTGGCTTCTATTGGTATATTATTCATTAAGTTTAATGGTCCTTTTTCGGTGACTATAATATCGTCTTCAAGACGAACTCCGAAACCCTCTTCAGGAATGTAAATTCCCGGTTCTACAGTGAGCACAGTGCCTGATGAGAATGGGAAATTTAAATCTCCAACATCGTGCACGTCTAATCCAAGTGGATGCCCAAGTCCATGCATGTAGTATTTTCTGCATGCTGGATTATTTGGATCCTGTTTTTTTACTTGGTTTATTTTAAGGAGTCCAAGTTTGATTAGCTCTTCATTCATGTGTAATTGCGATTCTTTTTGCCATTCGCTATGTAGTTTTCCGACGGTTGCCCCCTGAATACTTGCGCGAAGAACTCTAAGGACTGCGTTGTAAACGGCTTTCTGTCGTCGGGTGAATTTTCCGCTAACGGGTATTGTTCGGGTGAGGTCTGCGTTGTAGTTGGCGTAGCTACAAGCTGCATCCATTAATAAAAGCTGTCCTTTTTTACAAATTTGGTCGTTTTGTAAGTAATGTAAAACGCAGTTGTTTTTTCCTGAAGCAATAATTGGTGAGTACGCAAATTTGCCTCTGCGTTTTATATATTCTCGAGCAAGTTCTGCTTCAATTTCATATTCGCTCACTCCGGGCTTTACAAAGCGGAGCATGCGCCGAAATCCTTTTGCAGTGATGTCTACAGCTTCTTTTAATAGTTCGATTTCTAAATCTGTTTTAGTAACTCTCAGCTTGTGTAGGAGGGGGGCTAGGCGTCGAAAATCATGTAAAGGGTAATCTGATTTACATTGCTTAATGAAGCGTACATCACGAGTTTCTGTTTCAACCTGCGCTCGTTTATATTCATTGCTGTTAAGGTAGGCTGATTCAGACTCAAGTATTAGTGATCGAAAAACGATCGGAAAGTCTGATAACCATTGAATATTTTTTATGCCGGAAATCTTTTTAGCGTCTTCCTTGGAATGTTTATAGCCTTCCCATATTTTTAAATGTTCATTTGGTTGTCTTAAAAATAGTATTTCTCGGTTTTTCTCTTCTGCGGCATCAGGAAAAATTAAAAGTATGCTCTGTTCTTGTTCTATTCCGCTTAGAAAAAAGAGATCTGCATTAGGCTGCATAATGAGAGTCCCGTCTGCATTTGTAGGGAGGATGTCGTTAGCATTTACAATGGCCAACGATTTAGCAGGCAAAAGTTCCGAGAGTCGTTTTCGATTTTCTGTAAATAGTTTGTTATTGATGTTCCGGTGTCTCATTTATTTTAGGTGGGAAAGACTGATATAAAGTGTTTAAGGCAGCAAGCTCTTGAGAAGTTGAGATTCTGACTGGCTTTTATTTAAAGTGCTCAAGATATTGTTCTATAATAAGCTTTAGCGTGGGAGGGTGGGGAAGTCCGAGTGCTGTAGCTCTATTTCCGTCTACAGCTGTGGGCCAATTATCGACTATAGATTGGATGCGGGGGTCGAATGAATCTTCGATTTTGCCGATTTTTATTTTTTTATCGTTTGATATCTCTTTGAGTGTTTTTTCTGCCAAGTTTGGAG
>NYWG01000106.1 GCA_002684915.1 Verrucomicrobiales bacterium | reverse complement strand
GGTCGTCGAGGAGGAGAAGGGGCTGAAAGGTCTTCACGAGGTCGTCGAGGAGGAGAAGGGGCTGAAAGGTCTTCACGAGGTCGTCGAGGAGGAGAAGGGTCTGAGCGTCGTCGCCGTGGTCAAAAGTAGAACCTACTCATTTAATTTAATTAAGCACCGAAGTATTCGGTGCTTTTTTCTTTTCAATTTCAAAGTCTCACGGAAGAATTAACTACTTCAGAGCTTGCTTAATTTATTGTTATGATAAGATTATCACGCATTGTTATCTATTTAATTACATTCCTTTGTATTCCGGTTGCCCAATTGGAAGCGCGCTTAATAATTAGTGAGTTTTTGGCAGTGAATGACAAGGGGATTGATGATCGCGATGGGGACCGTTCTGATTGGATTGAAATTCGTAATACGGGTGATGATAAAGTAAATCTGGATGGTTGGAGCTTAACTGATGATGTTAATAACCTAGCAGGCTGGAAGTTTCCATCTGTGACTATAGATGCAGGTGGTTATATGCTGATTTTTGCATCTGGAAAAAATCGTTCTAATCCAAGTGAAGAGCTGCATACAAACTTTAAATTAAATGCTAACGGGGAATATCTTGGTCTAATAAAGCCTGATGGGCAAACCGTAGCACATCACTTTTTAATGAAATATCCTAAACAACAAGATGACGTTTCATATGGATTGCCTGTTTCATTGGTTTCAATAAAATCTTCAGAGTCGACAGTAATTGGAGGAGCGATTCGTTTCCTAGATCCTACTCCGGGGGCTCCCAACAATTCTAATTTGGTTGGAGTAGTCGAAAAGCTAAGTTTTAGTCGATCTCATGGTTTTTATGAGGAGTCTTTTGATTTAACTGTTTCTACTAAAACATCAGATGCTGTTTTGAGATATACTACAGATGGTTCTATTCCGACTGCAGCAAGCAGGAAACTTCCAGAAGACGGTGTAATTAAATTAAATAAAACAACGGTGCTTCGAGTCATTGGATTAAAGAAAGATTTTAAGCCAACAAAAATTATTACTCAAACATACTTGTTTCCTAGAGATATAGTAACTCAATCTCCCGATGGACTGCCTCCTGTAGGTTTCCCTTATGATTGGGGTTTTAATTATGTTGATTACGGAATGGATCAGAGGGTGGTGAATGATCAGCGTTATAAAGAGAAAATTATTGACGGCTTAAGGTCTATTCCTAGTTACTCTTTAGTGATGAATCTTGATGATTTGTTTGATGAAAAAAATGGGATTTTTGCGAATGCAAAAAATGATGGCAGGGAGTGGGAAAGAGAGTGCTCATTAGAGCTTATTAGTGCTAAAGAGGATATTGGTTTCCAAGAAAATTGTGGAGTTAGGATCCGTGGTGGATTTAGCAGAATGTCAGCTAATGCTAAGCATGCGTTTAGATTTTTTTTCCGAAACGAGTATGGACCTGGAAAACTTAATTATCCTGTGTTTGGAAAAGATGGAGCACAGGAATTTGATAATATAGATCTACGTACATTCAGCAATTATTCATGGAGCCTCAGTGACGATCCAAGATGTACTTTCATGCGGGATCAATTTAACCGTGATATACAAATGTCTTTAGGGCAATCGACCGCTCGTGGGTATTTTTGTCATCTTTATATTAACGGTCAATATTGGGGTTTGTTTAATGTATGCGAGCGTCCAGAGGCATCTTTTGGAGCGTCATACTTCAAGGGTAAACAAGAAGATTTTGATGTAATCAAAATAGGAAGAGGCAAGGGAAAGGGAGAGGGTAATACTCAGTATGGTTTGTTTGCTACAGATGGGGGGCTGGATGCATGGCAGAGATTCTGGAAAATTTGCAAATCAGGATTGGAGTCAGATGAGGCATATCAGAAGCTTCTTGGTAATAATCCTGATGGTACGCGGAATCCCAAATATGACGTGTTTCTAGATGTGAATAATTTAATAGATTATATGTTGGTGATTTTTTATGGAGGTAATTTAGATGCTCCTATTACCTCTTTTGGCGCAAATCGTTCAGCTAATAATTGGTATGGAATTCGGAATCGTAATGGAGATGAAGGCTTTCGATATTATGTGTGGGATGCAGAACACACATTCTTGAAGCTTGATGAAAATAGAACTGGACCTTATCCGGCCGGCGATGAGTATGCTAGAAGCAATCCTCAATGGATTTGGCAGCAATGTCTGCATAACGCTGAATTTCGACAAGCAGTTGCAGATCGTTTGCATAAACACTTTTATAATCTAGGAGCTTTAGCTCCGGAATCCATAGCAAAGCTTCTCAATAAGCGTGTTAATGAAATAGAATTGGCTGTGATTTGTGAGTCTGCTCGTTGGGGTAAGCCTTCTCCTTATAGTTGGGCTCCTCCAGATCGTAAATCTGGTGATATGAGGCCTCGAACATTGGATGATGATTGGTTGCCGGAAGTAGATCGCTGGTTTAATGAGTTTATCCCAAAGCGTTCAGATATAGTTCTGGATCAGTTGGCAGAGCATGGACTTGTGCCCGATCTTGAACCTGCAAACCTATCTAAGCGTGGAGGGGTAGTTAGCTCAGGTTTTAAGCTAAAGATGTCCTCACTTCGTGGTGATATTTACTACACACTTGACGGGTCAGACCCCCGTTTGGTCGGAGGGAATATTTCACCGGTCGCACAAAAATACACAAAGCCGATAATTTTTGATAAAACATATCTATTGAAGGTTAGAGTGTGTTTCGAAGATGAATGGAGTGCGATTGATGAAGTGCCGTTTAAGGTTGAAGGTAAAAATGCTGTCAATAATTTGAAATAAAATGAACATAATAAAAATAACTTTTATGATTTGTATTGGGCTCTGCTTATTGCCCCTCAGTTTTGCTTCGGAGAAGTCTGATTTTCAAAAGGAGCTCTTAGTTAAGTATGATGCCAACAAGGATGGCCGTTTAAGTGTTATAGAACGTGAGAAAATTCGTTATGATAAATTGAATCCGCCTAAAACTGAACGCCGCCGCTCGACACGGAGGCGTTTTCGTTATCCCGATCCAATTATTGCGAAATTTGATATGGACGAAGATAATGACTTGAACGAGAAAGAGTTTAGTCAAGCACGTCAATGGGTGGATCGTCGTTTTAAGGAAATTAATGATGAATATGACACCGATAAGGACGGTCGTCTAAATACTAATGAAAGAGCAACTATTTCTAAAGAGGTTGATGCTGGAAAATTCAAGACGATGGACTGGCTGATGAAATATATTACTCGTCCACAGAGTGACAGTGGTGGGCGTAATCGGGATATGCGAAAGGAGCCTCGCGAAAGATCACGTTTAAAAGTTTTTCTTAAACATGATTTAGATAAAGATGGTCTTTTGAGTGAAGAAGAACTGAATTCTGTTAGGGCGGCTCTTAGAGCAAAATCTGAAATAGATCAAAAATAATAATTCGGTTATTCTATAGGGATAAGGCTAATTTTTGCATCATCATGGTAGCGTAAATGCAACTGAGTTAGTATGAATCCATCCAGTTGACCCAATACTGGATTGTACTTTGATAAATTCTCCACTGCGTTCAAGTTCTATCAATTCCATTCCATCAGTAACCTTAAATAATTCTGGTGATTGTTCAACTGGTCCAGTGTGAACAATAGCGCCATCTTGGGTTGCAAATAGCCGTTTATCTCCAAAGTAATCAATTGCGGACATGCTTGAAAAAATCAACAATATACACGTGATAACTCCGAAAAACTTTATCCATATTGTGCTTTTTATGTATGATGAACTAATTTGAAATATTCCAATAAGCATCAAAAATAGTGAGCCTGAAATCGAAGTTATTACAGTCCACTCTTGAAGAGAGAGTTTGCCTGATAATTTTTGACGGAACGTAATTGGAATCGGTTCAGTTTGCGCTTTTTTGTGAGCGAATCGGAGATTGGTCATAATATCCGGATTGCGAGGAGAAAGTTTTAGCGCTCTTTGATAGTAGGACATAGCTTTACCGATTTCACCGGCTTTAAAATGAGAATTTCCTAAATTAAACAGCAAATTTACTGATATGCCATTTGTACTCGAATCATTATAAGCCTTTATAGCTTTTGAATATTTTCCGCTATCAAAAAATTCGTTGGCTTTTTTAAATGTTAGAGAATCTGCATGAAGTGTGATTATTTTTGATAAGAAAAATATTATTAATAAACAAGTAGGATTAATTATGTTTCGGCAGAATATATTCATTTTAGATCAGTGATGACCTTTTCTAAATCGTTCAGACATTTACGCAGTTCTGCGGTTGATTGTGAGGCCGCATAGCTGGCAGCATCACAACTGGTGAATAATCTTCGTAGTGTTTCGCGAGTTTCTGGATTGATATTTTTTTTGGCAAGTGGCTCGTCGATAGAATCGCAAGTAATGCCCTCTGATGGAATTTCTAATTTGAGTCCCAGATGTTCTCTAAGAACTGCCGCTAGTTCTATATAGAATTCTAATGCTTTGTTCTCTTCGGCTAATTTCAATAATTTGGCTAAAATTTTACTCGTGATTTGTTCGACGTGCAGTTGTCTGCGTAATTTAGGGTTATTTGCAAATGCATTTTTTTTGCGCCGCCAAGTTAGAGCCCCTATAAAAAATAATAATGGTATTGACTGTAATAACCAGAAGGAGGGGCGAATTATAAATGGGTTTGCATGGCTTAGTGTTCCCTCTTCGTATTTAATCCATAGAATTTCCGAAGGTTGGGGTTTTTCCTCTGGTAAATCAGATGAATTAGATTCAGCCATGAAAGTGCTTGGAATTGAATTAGGTTTTGCGCTTGGTTTTACTTTTAATGTAAATGGGCCTTGTGATACCGTCTTATAACTTTCTGTTTTTGGATCGAAGTATGTGACTTCAATCTTTGGGACTTCTGTGATTGTTTCGTTTTCAGGAATAATTACTTGTTCGAATGTTTTGGTTCCGCTTAGTCCAAGTTGATCGTTTTTTTTGGATGAAATAGATGGTTCGTAGCTTTTAAACCCTGGCCACTTAAGTTGAGGGAGACTAAGTGATTCGATTGTGCCTATTCCAGACAGTTCGATATTAATCGTGACTGGATCGCCAACAGTAACTTCAAGAGGAGATGTCTTTGCTGTCATGGAGAATTGTCCAACAGCACCGTTGAAATCATCAGGTTGACCTTCAGTAGGTAGAGGTTTAACAGTAATGTTTTGTGCCTTGGCTTCTATTTTTACTGGGAAATCCTGATATCTAGTCAAAAGCCCCTCAAATGGATCGTTAAAAGGACTTCTTCGACGTTGATTTTGTCTTATTTTCAAAACTACGTCCATTTTGACTGGCCCAATTTTAAGATTGCCCGCCTTTACTGGTGTGGCAGTTGTTTGGAAAGTACGAACTTCATAGATAGCGTTACCTTTTTGAGCTCTAGACGACCGAGGTTCGGGGTATTCTGTTAAGTTAAATCCTTCAGCGTTCAGGTCTGGCATATTATAACGCCCATTTTGTAAGAATAGTTGAATTTCGATTGGTATAGGTTCTCCAACATACGCTTTGTTCTTACTTGGTATGAGTCGGATGAAGGCGTAATCAGATACCTGACTTTTATTATCAGGTGAGTCCGCAGCCACAACGCGGAGTTTTAGTGACTCTGTTTTGAATGAACCGGAATTTGATTGGATGGAGACTCCGGGGATAGTGTAAGTGCCAATTTTATTTGCTGTTATAATAAAGTTGTAAGTAAGGGTGCTAATTTGTTGTCCGCCTCCAAGTTGAAAACTGCGACCAGATCCAGAATTAGAAATTCGTAATCCTGAAATGGCAGGAAGGCTAGGTAGTCTTAATGGTTGGAAGTTTTCACAGGAGATGCTGAAACCGACACCTTCTCCAACGGCTACAGTCGATCGGTCTAAGGTCGCAACTGCTTTTTGAGCATGCGCTAAAACCGAATATAGAAGTAGAAAACCGATTGTGAATAAACGTATCATTTTACCAGTCACGGATTTTCCCACGTTTATTGGCCTTTCTTTTTTCTGTTGGTCTATAGATTAGAGATTTTTCTTGTTGTTTTAAAGAGTCGAGCAATCGTTCGACTTGTTCAGGTGTCATTTTGCCATCCTTTTGGGTTGGGGCGGAATTTGATTGGTTCTTAGATTGCCCCGGATTGGCTTGTTCTTTTTCTTCCTCTCCGTTAGCGCTACTTTGTTTTTTTGGATCCGGTTTTTCTTTGTTTTGATTAGATTGTTTTTGTTCTTTCTGGTTTTGCTCTTCCTCTTTTTTTTCTTTTTCCTCTGGTTGATTGTTTTTCTTTTGCTGCTCTTTGTCTTGCTGTTGCTCTTTGTCTTGCTGTTGCTCTTTGTCTTGCTGTTGCTCTTTGTCTTGCTGTTGCTCTT
>NYWG01000105.1 GCA_002684915.1 Verrucomicrobiales bacterium | reverse complement strand
GAGTTCCTTAATTCCAGCAAAGTTGGACGTTGACCATCAAGAAATGTATTTTAGCCATAGGTGCACAAAGTAGACTGTCAACTGAACTGACAGAAGAGTAACGCTTACAGGTTATATATCCGAGTGTTTACTTGTAGGTGACCAAACCCAGCATGCTAGTTGAGTTCCTTAATTCCAGCAAAGTTGGACGTTGGCCATCAATGCTGGTCGACAACGTGAAGCGAGTCAAATAACGACAGTAGATAACATGCCTGTCTCATTGCCAATTGGACACATAAAGAATACGGCTATAGATACAAATTGGTGCAATTTCTGCACCTGCTCTACCATAAATAGAACATCCAATTGGGCCAGCACATGCTCTTCCACTGACGAACAATATTCACACGGCAGTAGTGTAATACATATTGGATCATAACCAACTTCTACTCCTTGGGGGGCGGCGCGGTGCCCGGGAAGGCTGCCTGTGGAGGGTTTGTGCCCCCGGGGATGCTGTATTGTGGCCTAAACTGAGCAAAGTTTGTTCCATAGGCTCCAGGCAGTTGTCCACCCCTGTAACCCTCTGGGAACTGGGCAGCTGCTGAAATGGTGCCTTGATGGTGGCCTGCTGCCGAGGTCACCAATCGAGATAGGATTGACCTCTCAGACATCTGCAGCCTCTGGGCAACAGGTGGGATCCTGGCAAGGCTGGCGGGCAATCGGGAGACGTCAGACTTCATGTCTGAGAGCAGCTCCTCAAGTTGGTTCAGCACCTTGTGGAGGACTGCATTGGCAGGTTTGTTGCCTGCAAGCGATTCCTTGCTTAGGTGTTGGTGGCTTTCTGCAAGGCATTCAACCTCGGCAAACCTTGAATTGAGAGCCATAGCGGGATGGGCAGCATCCTGGGTGAGATTGAGGAAGGCTGCGCGTCTCAACTGCTCCTCGATGACCAGCGCCTGCTCCAGAAGCTTGAACCTCCGAGCCAGGAACTTGTTCTTGATCTCCAGGAAATTCCCCTTGCCCACGTCCATCTTGAATGGCTCGTTGATGATTGTGAACCGTTGGTCATTCTGAATGTCTTGCCATCTTCCGTATCCATGGCACACAATGCCAGAGAGCAGCCAGTAATCGTGACGCCTGTGCCATATCTCGAACTCTCTCCCAGGTACAGCAGCCTTCTCCTCATTTTGCCAGAGTGTGTGCAACTCTGTAAAGCCGCCGTCTGCAATGTTGAACTTGAACACCAGCTCATCCTTCACCTCCTCCACCTCTTTCTTGTCCTCCTTCTTGGATTCTTCTTTGGTCCCATCCTTCTCCTCAGCTTTCTTTTCAGTGTCATTCTCTCCCTCTTTCTTCTCCTCTGGTGCTTCCTCTTTCACTTCTTCTTCTTTGGCTTCCTCAGCCTTATCCACTTCCATTGCAGCGATTGCTTCCTTTTCCTTCTCCTTTTCCCCGTTCACCTTTGGCGCCTCTTTCGGCTCTTTAGGAACCTCTTTCACATCCTCATCTTCTACCTTCTCTTCCTTTTCTTTCGGCTGCGGGCTTGCTCTAGCACTGGACACAGGAGTGCCAGTAGGTGTTGTCCCAGTAGCTGGTGTTGAGGAAATGCTTCGCACCTCGTCGTCGCCGTCCAATGTGATTGGCTTCTTCTCTTTCTTCTGGATCAAGTGCGGCATGCTATGCTTCCCGTTGATGCCTTCAAACTCCTGCACCTTCTTCCTGATCAGACTCATCACCCCAATTCGCGTCAACACATGCTGTCTACTCAAACCCTCCCTAGGAACACCGTCTGCGAACGTCTCGCTGTTCTCATTGCCGGGCTCACAGAGGTGGCGCATGAAGAGGGAGGTGTACGCTTTGAAGCACTTCTCAGACTTGCCACGCAGGTCACGCACCAGCCACTGAGAGTTAAAGACGTCCTGCGGTGGCATCCCGTAGCGCATGATTGCGTTCAGGAAGCTCTTCCTCTGCCGAGCATTGAAGCCGAGCACCTCAATGTTACCTCCAACTCTGGCCAGAAGGGGAGGCAATGGTCGGTCGCGGTCCCTCTTTCTCTCACGAGCAATATCTCGTCTGCTTCGGCCGTCCGGACCCTCGGGATCGTTCTTCTCGTCAAAGTCGTCGTCCTCCTTGTCATCATCGCTGGGCAGGCTGAAGTCAGAGTTGTAGTCAGAGACATTCTCCTGCCAGCTGTTGTCCTCTCTAGTTGTTACCTCCCCACCGTCGCCATAGTTAACCTGCTTACGCACCCTCTTGCCCTTACCCATGCTCCTCGCCACATCCTCTTGCGCCTGCTCATAATGGTGTCGCAGCAGCTTCTCCCAGTAGGCAGGGTCAGTGTTATCTGCTTCTTGTTTGAGCACCTCCACCTCTTCTTCTTCTCCACCACCCTCTTTGGTAGCGTAAGTGGCCACTTTGAAGGAGCTAAGGTATTCATTGGCCCAGTTCTCCTTCTCCTCCACCCCTTCCTGGCTCCTGTCTAGCAGGCTAGCCACTGCCTTGTCGTCATACACAATGTCATTGGCAGATTCTCCATCCTCATTCAGCTCCTCCTCCTTGAAAAGCTCTTCTGTGCCAAACTTGAGAATGTCGTCAATCTCCTTTTTCGAGAGGTTAGATTTGCCACCCCCGGCCATGCCAGGCTGCACTACCAAGTGGGTCAACATCATCTTCTTCTTGGCCACTTGGGTGACCCTCTCCTCCACAGTGTTCCTCGTCACAAACCGGTAGATCATCACCTTGTTCTGCTGTCCAATCCTGTGCGCCCTGGAGAAGGCCTGGATATCGTTGTGGGGGTTCCAGTCGGAGTCGTAAATGATGACGGTGTCTGCAGTGGCCAAGTTGATACCAAGACCTCCTGCCCTTGTTGACAATAAGAACACAAACTGTTCTGCGTTTGGCTTGTTGAACCTGTCAATAGCCTCCTGCCTCATTGATCCAGTGATGCCTCCGTCAATTCTTTCATATCGAAGGTTGATGCCGTCAAGGAAATCCTCCAGCAGGTCCAACATCTTTGTCATCTGGGAAAAGATGAGCACTCTGTGGCCCTGTGCCTTCAGTTGGTCCAACATTTTCTTTAGCAAGGTCAGCTTTCCGCATGCCTTGACCATCGCGTTCACCTCAAAGAGACCATTGGGGCCAATGGGAGCATCCTCTGCAGGACCGGGAAGCAGATATGGGTGGTTTGCACATTTCTTCAGCTCCATCATGATATTGAGGAGAGACACCTGAGCTCCACCCTTCGAGTTCAAGGCCTCAAAGTTCCTTGTGAGGATATTCTTGTACACCTTCTTTTGGGCTGGTGCAAGGTTCGTCCTGACAATGCATTCGGACTTGGAGGGCATGTTCTTCAACACATCCGCCTTCAAACGTCTCAGCATGTGAGGTCCGAGCAACTCGTGCAACTTTCGAACCTGTTCCTCTTTGCCAACGTCCTCAAAGCTGGTCTGGAACTCTGCCAAGTCATTGAACTTGCCGGGTGTGAGGAAATTGAGCAGGTAGAAAAGCTCTTCAAGATTGTTCTGTAGCGGAGTACCAGTGAGCAGCATCTTGTAATTGAGAGCATAGCCAGCCAACACCTTGAAGAACTTGGACTGGTTGTTCTTTAGCCTGTGCGCCTCGTCCACCACCAGCACCTCCCACTGGACAGAACCAAGACAAGCAGCGTCCATGGAGATCATTTCATAGGAGGTGAGCAGACAATGGAACTTCACGGTGGACGCCTTGATCCTTGAAGCCTTGTCACCCTTCCTTACGGCATTGTCCTCAAAGGAGAGTTCATTCTCTCGGATTACAATCCTGGAATCCTTGTCTCCAACATAGGATACAACATAAAAGTCGGGAGCCCAGAGAGCAAATTCTCTCTCCCAGTTGATGAGGGTGGAGAGGGGGACAGCAATGAGAAAAGGTCCACGGCAGTGGCCCTCCTTATACAGGCTGTAGAGGAAAGTGATGGTCTGAATGGTCTTTCCAAGCCCCATCTCGTCGGCCAAGATGATGTCCGTGTTCTTGTTCCAACTGTGCCTCGCCCAGCTGATACCCTCCAACTGGTAAGGGTGGAGAGAGAGCCCGTCAGGCATCCACTTGCACATGTCGTTGTTCTTGTACTTGATGTCAAGGTCAGAGCTGGGCTTGTCCGGGGGTGGGTTGTACTTCCTTCTCGGCTCCTCCTCGCCACCCTTCTTTTTCTTTTTCTTTGACCTCCCATCAGCGCCACAAACATACCTCAGATCTTCATAATCTCTGATATAGTTGAGGAGGTCTGGGATATCCTCGTCCTCGTCCTCCCAAGTGGCCTCGGCATAGGTGAGGTCCATCCACTTGACCAAGTACTGCACCATCCCATCCTTTGGTCTTACCCGCCTGTTCAGGACACGGCAGGGCTGCAGCCAAGTTGGACGAATGCCGTAACGATAGTAGCGCTTGTACATTTGATGAGGATCCTCTTTCTGATGATGCTTGATGCGCCTGCTTCCTTCAGACTCCTCCTCTCCTTCCTCGTCATACCTTTTAGGCTCGTCCATGTCTGCCTTGCGCAAGTACATCCTGTACGACTGTGGGTGGTACACGTCCAACTGGATCTCCTGCACCCACGTGCAATGCCAGTAACTCAGCTCCTTCCACTTGATCAGGAACTCACGTTGGGCATCCTTCGGAATCCTCTTCCTCCTCCTTCTTTTAGCCTTCTCCAGATTTTCACCCTCCTTCACATCTTCCTCTTCCTCCTTCTCCTCCATTCCTTTCCATCTCCAGGTGAGTATTTTTTCAACCTTGCCTTCGAGCGGCTCACAAGAGCACCTGGGACAGGTCCAGCTGTGCTCAGGCACCTCGTCCAATGGAGGGTCAATGCAGCGGAGGTGGTAGCTGTTGGGGCAACTGTCGCAGCAGAGCAATTCTCCCCCCTCTTTGCACACCCTGCAGAACTCCATGTGCTCGTCGTCATCATCCTCGTCCTCGACGATGGTGGGGCCGTTTTTCTCGCAATGGGGGCAGCTCCACTTGCCCTCGGGAGCCTCGTCCAGTTCTGGGTCTAAGCAGCAGAGGTGATAAGCCTTTGGGCAAGTGTCACAGAGGATAATTTCTCCGCCCTGCTGGCAAACTTCGCAGAATTCCTGATGGTCGGCTTCTTCCTGAGCAAAGTCCTTTTTCCCTTTCTTACCCTTCTTCTTGTTCTTGTTTCCAATCTTCGTCTTCGCTTTGCCTTGCTTCTTCTTGGCCTTTTTCTTCGCCTCCTCGATTGCGGCGACATCGTCCGCAGTCATAGTGTCTTCAGCCTCCAGCAGCATATCCTCGAACTCCTGGTCAGAGTCGCCCTTGGGCTTCTCCTCTTCCTCGCTGTCAGACACTTCGCCTCTCTTCTTCCTTCCCCCCAGCTTGATCTTCAGCTTTGGAACAGCCTTGCCCTTGCCCTTCTTGGCAGCAGCAGGCTTTCCGCGACCAGGACGTCCACGTTTCTTCTGACCATCGTCGCTATCATCTTCATCATCGTACTCAAATTCATCCTCCTCAACCTTCTTTGATTTACGGTTGCTTCCACGTCCACGAGATTTTCTCCCCCGAGCTGCGAGAGGAATTTCCTCCTCGTCATCATCATCTTCCTCCTCTGCAGCTTCCTCCTGCTCCTGCTCTTCCTCTTCAGCCTCTGCTTCTTCAGCATCTTCCTCCTTCTCCTCCTCTTCTTCAGCAGGTCCAAGGCTGGTGAATTCCCTCCACTTGGCAGCCACCAGCATCATCAGCTTGGACATTGGCACCTTCGGGTTCTCTGCTTGAATACGGGGCCTAAAGGTCTGCTGGAAGAGCTTGTAGGTGGTTAGGTTGGAGTAGTCGGCATCGCTGTACTCAAGATCCACATCATTTAGCCCCCACTGCTCGCAAACCTGTAAAACGGTTGGCATAGCCTGAGCCTCAGGGCTTTCCTCCTTTGAAGGTGCCGCTTCCTCAATAGCACCTCCCTTACTCTTCCTCCCACGCTTGGAGGGCTTCGGGTTTGAGTCCTCATCCTCCCCTGAACCCTCTGGCTCTGACAAGTCGCTGTCAGCTTTCCTCTTCTTCTTTTTCTTTTTGGCCTTCCCATCCTTTCCTTGCTTCCTTTTCTTCCCCCTTTTCTTTTTCTTTGACGATCCACCGAAGTCGGAGTCATCATCAGCAGGAGCTTCTTCATCACTTTCAGCTCCTGCTTCAGCAACAGGAGAGACATCCTCCCTCTCCTCTCCTGACACCACCTCCTGCTCCTCCTCCGAGGCCATTTCTTTTTCTTTGACCTCTCAAAGAATCCAAGGAGCCTTTCGGTCACTCTTCAGCGCCACCAGGCGCAGCTCCCTGAATTATCTCTTGTAGAAGTGAATCAAGCAATAAAAG
>NYWG01000104.1 GCA_002684915.1 Verrucomicrobiales bacterium | reverse complement strand
TGTTGGTAAATCATATTCAGGTGGTTTTGTTGCTCCACTACAAATGGAACTTAGTGCGAGTATTCTAGAAAATAGTAATGTATAATGCCAAAGTATTTAAGTGGTAGGGTAAAAAGAGAACCTCAAGATAGGTTAGATCCAGAAAGGTATAAGTATCTTGGTCTTGCTTCGGCAGAACCAAATCTTGGAGATCCTAGTACTTCTCCTCCTGTTCCTGCTGGAGAGCAATATCAACTTATAACAGTACCTAGTAAACCTGGTGAAAGATTTTGGGTTCCTACTGGTGGTGGATTAATTCCAGGTGCTCTTAGTGTATATGATGAAGGATCTTTAGTTGGTGCTGCTAATAGTATTAATCAGTTAAATTTTATTGGTGCTGCAGTTGAAGCAACTGTTGAACCACAAGCAAATGGACATCCTGGTATTATGGCCAAGATTGATGTCAGACCTGTAACTATTGATGCTGCTCCACCAAATCAACCAAACCACGGTGAATTATGGTGGGAATCAGATACTGGTGATCTGATGATATATTTTGTTGATGGTGATGGAACAGGACAATGGGTGACTGCCAATGCTGGTGGTGGTAGTACAAATCCAGGACCTCCTGGTCCTCCAGGACCACCTGGTGGTCCAGGTCTTACTGGTGATCCTGGTCCTCCAGGTCCTCCAGGTCCAGATGGAGATGATGGAGATCCTGGTCCTCCTGGTGATCCAGGAACTCCTGGTGCTTCGACATTTTTAGCATTAGGTGATACTCCTACCAGTTATGTTTTTAATAAGTGGTTAAAGGTAAATTCTGCTGGAAACGCAATTGAATGGACTGATGCTCCTCAAGATGATGATACTACTTATGATTTTAAATCAGGTTCTAGTGGTAATGATGTTCAATTAATATTAGATCCTTCTACAGGAACAGATGATATTGTTACAATATCAAAAGGTAACAATATTACATTTACCAATGTAACTGATTCTGGTTTCACTATTAATGCATCAGGAAGTGGTAGTGGTGCTTCTTCGTTTATAGATTTAAATGATACTCCATCACAATATGCTGGATCTCAAGCAGACGCAAATAAATTTGTTAGGGTTAATGCTACTGGTGATGGATTAGTATTTGGAACAAGTACTAGTGGATTAACTCAAGAAGAAGTTGAAGATATTGTTGGAGCTATGGTTTCAGGAAATACTGAAACTAGAATAGGTGTGACATATGATGATTCTGCTGGAAAACTTAATTTTGTAGTTGATGATCAATCAAGTAGTGGACAGACATATGAATTAAAATCAAGTTTAGTAAGTTCTAATGTTAAATTACTTTTAGATGCTTCTGGTGCTGGTACTGATGATGAAGTACTTATTACAGCAGGTGCTAACATTAGTTTTAGTCAAGTAGGCGAAGGTGGATTTACTATTGCTGCTTCTTCAGGAACTGCTACTATTTCTGATGGTGACTATGGAGATATTACAGTATCTAATACTGGATCTATATGGTCTATTGATAATAATACGGTTGGACCAGATGAACTTAAAGATACTTCTGTATCTGCTGGATCATATACAAATACAAGTATTACTGTTGATTCTCAAGGTAGAATAACATCAGCAACTAGTGGTAGCTCCACTCCTCTTCAATTAGGTGCTTCTGTTACTGATATACTTGATCTTGGTGGAAATCCAGCTACATTGAGTGCTGATGATCCTGGTGAAGATGCGGTTGTAATTTGGGATGATTCTGCTGGTAAATTAACTCATTTTGGTGTTGGAACAGGAAATGCAGAGAAAGTATTAAGAGTAAATGCTGCTGGAAATGCTCTGGAATGGGGTGTAGTTTCTAGTGGTGGAAGTGGATTTACTCAGGAACAGATTGAAGATATTGTTGGAGCAATGTTCTCTAATAATACTGAGACAAGAATTACAGCAACTTATGAAGATGGTGATGGAACTATTGATTTAGTTGTTGATGATATGAATGATACTGGTACTGATAATTACGTAAATCAGATTAGTTTGGCTGGCAATACTCTCACACTGGGTAGAACAGGAACATTACCAGATCTTACTCAAGATTTATCAACAATAACTGGTACAACATATGAACTTAAAGGTGGTGGAACCGATGGTACATCTTTTGGAACAGGTACAGGAAAAATTATATTAGATCCTTCTACAGGAAATGATGATGAAGTTACTATAACTGCTGGAACTAATATAAAGATTAATAATACTGGTAATGGTGGATTTACTATTTCTGCTGATAGTGGTAGTGGTGGTGGATTAACTCAAGAAGAAGTTGAAGATATTGTTGGTGGTATGTTCTCTGGTAATACTGAAACAAGAATTACTGCTAGTTACATTGATAATGGTGCTAGTGCTGGAAAAATCAACTTAGTTGTTGATGATATGACCAGCACTGGTAGTGATAATTATGTAGACGGTATGAGTTTGAGTGGTACTAATTTAGTATTAAGTAGAACAGGTTCATTAGTAGACCTTACTCAAGATTTATCATCATTAAGTGGTGGCGGTGGTGCTACTTCTTTTACTGGTCTTTCTGATACACCGAATTCACACAGTAATACTAAATTCTTAAAATCTAACGGTAGTTCTCTTATATGGGTTGATGAACCAAGTGGTACGGATACAACATACAGTTATACTGTTGCTGATGCTGGTGGTGGAAATGTCAATCTATTCTTAAATGGAACAGAAACTAGTGATGGTTTTTCCGAATCAGCGACTGATTATACTGTTAAGTTTAACGCTGGAACAGGTTTAACTCATACTGTTCAAAGTCAGTATGAGTTTACAATGAATCTGGATAATACTGCTGTAACTCCTGGAACTTACTACAATGCTGATATTGTTGTTGATCAACAAGGTAGAATAACAGCAGTACAAAATGGTTCTTCTGGTGGTGGTAGTGGATCTTCTAGTGTTGGGGTAGCTGTTAATGTAGTGTCATCAGATAACAATTTCTCATCAAACCAAGCAGGTAGTTGGGTACAAATTATGCTATGTCAAATTGCTAAAGAAGCAAGCAGTGATATTTTAGTTCGGGCAAATATGAATTTTTTATATGGAATTTATAATGATACCGATGAAGATGGTTGGGTAAATGTTTATTTTAGAATTATGAGACGAGTAGGAACATCTGGTGGTTGGACTCAAATTGGACATACATTAGAATTGGATGATCTTTATAATCAGTCTGGGAATAGTTCTGGAACCTTAATGATTAATATGTTTGGTAATCTTGTATATCCTGATGTTAGCTATACTTCTAGTGCTACTACACTTCAATATAAAGTTGATGCTAGATATACAATGGAAGGTAATGATGATCCAACTAATCCATTTACTATTTTAAAAGGTTCGTCTATTGAAGCTATGCAATATTAACATTCATGATAAATATCTAATATGGCAATCACTCATACCGAAACTGTTACTGACTTAATAGTATTAAACGATGGAACAGATGTTGTTTCACAAGTAGCAATCAAAACTGTCTCTGTTGACGATTCAGATCCTTCAAATCTTACACAAACAAATTATGATTGTTTTGATATAGATAGTTCTGGTGGAACATCTGCTGCTGGATTCGTAGCATATGGTAGTTTATCAGAGACTATTGTTAAGGGTTGGATATCAGACAAACTTGATGCAAGTGATACAAAGACAAATGCGGAGGCATGGATTAATTCTGTTAAGTCTCCTCCAGCACCACCAGAAGTGAATAAAGCACTCCCTTGGTAATAATATGGGTATAAATTTTCCTCCTAATCCGACAATTAACCAGACCTATACTTATGGTATAGCTTCTTGGAAGTGGGATGGTAGTGCTTGGAGAAGAATACCAGATCCAGGAGCACCTGGTCCTGGAGGTGATCCAGGAACGCCAGGTACACCAGGTACACCTGGAAATCCTGGAACTCCTGGTCCTCCAGGACCTCCTGGTCCTGCTGGTGGTCCTCCTGGACCTCCTGGTCCTCCAGGTACAGATGGAGATGATGGTGAAGATGGAAACCCAGGTCCTCCTGGTCCTCCAGGTCCAGCTTCTACTGTAGCAGGTCCTCCAGGTCCTCCAGGTCAAGATGGTGATGATGGTGAGGATGGAAACCCAGGTCCTCCTGGTCCTCCAGGACAAGATTCTACTGTAGCAGGTCCTCCTGGACCTCCTGGTCCTCCAGGTGAAGATGGTGATGATGGTGATGATGGAACTCCAGGTACTCCAGGTACTCCTTCAACTGTAGCAGGTCCTCCTGGTCCTCCAGGTGGAGGTGGTCCTCCAGGTCCTCCAGGTCAAGCAACACAAATTGGAATATGTCCAATAATAGATACAACTGCTTCTTCTAGTGCTTGGACATATTCAAATAATATAGGTGGTTATAATCGTACAGCTACTGTACCTGCTACCTTTGCTTATAGAGATATTAAGTGTGAGAAATTAGATAACGATACAATTTATGAATTTAAGATTGCTGCTAATGCTTCTGCAGGTATGCATGGATGGTATGTAACTGATGATAATACAATAGGAACTGAAGGACATAGTACATATGAGAGTTATACCAGAGATGTTCTTGACTCTAAACATCCAAGTGATAATTGGATAGCAGCAGGTAATAATCAGATTGCTAAAAATCAAGCATTTGATTCAACTGGATGGGTAGGTGCTAATGTTGAAAAATTAAGTACTGTTACTGGTATTGGTCAGGAGACTCATGTTGTAATTGATATGCCACAGCGTAAGGTGTGGATGAAAGGTATTGATGAATATGGATATAGTGAAGGACAATGGTGGGTACAACAAGTTGGCGTAGGTGCGATGGTCAACAGAGGTGATCCTGTTCGTCCAGATGCTGCTTGTACTTTCCTCTTGAGAGAAGATGGAAATATGAGTACTCTTTCTGGTGATTATTACTTTAATATGATGGTATATGCTGGTAATAATGGTGTTATTACTATAGAACCAGTACCACAAACAGAATCTGTATTCCGTAATACTGGTGGTCCTCCAGGTAATCAAGGAAATCCAGGTAATCCTGGACCTCCAGGTACTCCAGGTACAGATGGTGATGATGGTACTCCTTCTACTGTTCCTGGTCCTCCTGGTCCTCCAGGACAAGATTCTACTGTTCCTGGACCTCCTGGACCTCCAGGTGAAGACGGTGATGATGGTACTCCTTCTACTGTTGCTGGTCCTCCAGGTCCTCCAGGACAAGATTCTACTGTGGCAGGTCCACCAGGACCACCAGGACAAGATTCTACTGTTGCGGGTCCACCAGGACCTCCAGGTGAAGACGGTGATGATGGTACTCCTTCTACTGTTGCTGGTCCTCCAGGTCCTCCAGGTACTGATGGAGATGATGGTGAAGATGGAACCCCAGGAACTCCTTCAACTGTAGCAGGTCCTCCTGGACCTCCAGGTACTGATGGAACTTCTGGAGCAAGAAATTTTAATGTAACAGCTCCTAATGCTCAAGTTTATACCATAGATGGTTCTAATAATCCAACTCTTGAATTACTTAGAGGATTTACTTATACCTTTACGGTAAATGTGGCAGCTTCACATCCATTCTGGATTAAAACGTCACAAACTACTGGAACTGGAAATGCATATACTGGTGGAATAACCAATAACGGTATTACATCAGGAGTACTTACTTTTAGTGTTCCTTATAACGCACCAGGTACTCTTTATTATATTTGCCAAAATCATAGTGCAATGACAGGAACCATCACAATAAGTGATGCTGGTCCTGAAGGTCCTCCAGGTCCTCCAGGTACAGATGGAGATGATGGTGAAGATGGAACTCCAGGAACACCTGGAACTCCAGGTGGTGCAGGTCCTGCTGGTGTTCCTTCAGGAGCAACTATGTTATTCTATCAGTCTTCTGCTCCTACTGGATGGACTCAAGTAACAAGCCAAAATAACAAAGCACTTAGAGTTGTAAGTGGATCTGGTGGTGGAACTGGTGGTAGTAGTTCATTTACTAGTGCTTTTGCTGGCAGTAGATCTATAAGTGTTAGTGGATCAGGATCTGCTAGTGGAACTACTGATAATGATGGATCTGGAACTACTGGTAGTGATGGTGGAGAAAGTGTAAGTATTAGTGGATCTGTTAGTGGTAATTGTAGTGGAACTCAGATAATGTATGCTAATACTACTAACGCAGCATTATCAGTAGCACAGTTAGCATCTCACTCTCACCCATATCATGCTCCTCTTGGAACTTCTGGTGGATCTTATGGTATTCAAGATACTGGAAATGCTGGTTCTTCAGGAACTCCTAATGTTGGTAGTACTGGTAGTGGAAGTGATCACTATCACGCAATTATCATGTATAATATAAGTGGTTCTAATTTCAGTTTCAGTGATAGCTTTACTGCTTCTGGATCAACCAGTGATCACACTCACGATATAGGTAATCACTCTCACAGTTTTGGTGATAGTAGTATTAGTGTTAGTAGTTCTGGTTCTCTTGACTTGCGTGTTCAGTATGTTGATGTTAT
>NYWG01000103.1 GCA_002684915.1 Verrucomicrobiales bacterium | reverse complement strand
TCCTCGACGACCTCGTGAAGACCTTTCAGCCCTTTCTCCTCCTCGACGACCTCGTGAAGACCTTTCAGCCCCTTCTCCTTCTCGACGACCACGAGAAGATCTTTCAGACATTGCCTTGCGTAGGGCTGCACGCTCTTTTTCATCAAGCTTGCCATCTTTGTTCTTATCGAATTCTTTCATGAGCCTTTCACGTGAACCACGACTGCTCTCACTTTGATCCTCGCCACCACGAGCTTGAGCCATACGTTTTCTCAATTGCCCCAATCTCTCACGAGCCTGCACTTCAGTAATCTTACCACTCTTAACTTGTTCACGAAGATTTTTTGCGGCTGCATCATAACGAGCTCGACGTTGTCTTTGCTGATCTTCTCCAGACTGGCGATTACTCTGGCTAGAGCGACTTCCCAAAGCTTTTCTCGCAGCAGAACGCTCTGTATCACTTAATTTCCCGTCACCATCCTTGTCAAAACGCTTTACAATAGCTTCACGGGAAGGTTGTCCTGCAGAACGGCTACCCTTCTTTACAGCCTGCTTGGCAGGCGACTTAGCTTCCTCAGCTATTACTAAATTTAAACTAGTACTTAGCAATACAGCAGAAGCAATAATTCCAATATTTTTTATTTTCATATTATTATATTATTTGTTTAGCCTTCAAATCTCATTAACGACTAAAATATTAAACGCCATATTAACGGATAAGTTACACAAATTTACGATAAAACAGTTTAGCAGTTGACGTCGTATTCAACAAAAGACTAAATCCCGGAATGAATATGCGCGACAAAGGATTCACTTTGATTGAATTACTGGTGGTAATCGCCATCATCGCTATTTTAGCTAGCCTACTATTACCAGCTTTAGCTAATGCTAAACAACAAGCACTAAGCGCTACCTGTAAATCAAACCTCCGGCAAATAGCTCTTGGTACAATTTACTACTGTGAGGATCATGACGGTCGAATGCTACCAGTACTAGGCCCTTCTAAGCCATATTGGTTTCATGCTATTGCTCCATATCTCGGTGACAAACGTTATGTTGATGATCCTCAGGCTGCTTATAACGGTTCAATGAAAACTGTTATTTGCCCAGTAGTCAAAAAAAGATCAGACGGAGCTAGCAGAGGAAGCAGTGACACTAGCTGGGCCTACTGGTGGGGTAGCTTTGGAAAATCCTACGCCGAAGGCAGTTATACTATAAACTCTTGGATGCAAAATCCCGAAGGGAGCTACTATGCTCCAGGGTCTGCAGAGGAAAAAAGAAAATACTGGTCACAATATTCCAATGCTTCATCAGATGTACCTATTTACGGGGATGGCAACTGGGTGGATTCATGGCCAAGACCTAACGATCAACCTCCTAATAATTATTCAGGGACACATTCTGACAATGGAATGAGACGGTTTTTTGTTAACCGACATAACTTTGGTATCAACGGTGGCTTTGCCGATGGTCATGTGGCAAAAATAAAACTCCGTGGTTTATGGAATCAAAATTGGTATCGAGGCTATACCCTATCTAAGGAACCAAGACTTCCTAAACGTTAAATTATCACCGGTTACCAGTTGCATTTTGACGGAGATTAGCTTGATTTATTAAATAATAAAATGAAACGCAACCCACTTATTATATTAATCTTATTCGCTGTTACACTCTACCAATTGCAAGCTACTGATTGGAACCAGTATCGAGGTCCAAATGGATCTGGATTAGCTGAAGACTGCCAACCACCAGTTAAGATTTCTGAGAAAAATCTAATTTGGAAAACTTTAATCAACCCCGGCTTTTCATCCCCTACCCTTTCTGAGGAACATATATTTCTAACAGGCTTGTCACAAGACAGGCTTGTCACAATTGCTATAAGCAAAGCCAATGGAAAAATTGTTTGGATAAACCGAGCGCCAAAAGTCGAACTCGAGAAAGTGCACAAAGCTGGCCACCCCGCTTGCTCAACTCCTCTTGTTGCAGATGACTCCGTGTTTACCTATTTTGGGTCATATGGCCTCATCTGTTACAAATTAAATGGAACAGAACTGTGGAAAAAGCCGATCCCAACTCCTAAATCACTTTACGGCATGTCTACTTCCCCAATTCTACATGGCGATAATATTATCATGGTACTCGACAACGATGCCAATCTACCGGGTAGCAGCTTAAGCCAATCAAAAATTATTGCATTTAATAAACACAACGGCAAAACAGTTTGGGAAATTCCTCGCCCCCTCCATCGTAGTGGATGGTCCACACCTATGATATGGCAACATAATCAAGGCACAGAGCTTATTGTTCTTGGTAATGGCCGCGTCAGCGGATACGACATGGAAAGCGGCTCGAGGAAGTGGTATATGCCGGGGTTTTCTCGAGAAACAATCTCCATTCCAGTCGCTGGAAATAACACATTATATGTGTCTTCTTCTAGATTAGGCGGAGGTGCTGATATTCAACCAGACCCATTACCGTTTTGGGAGGCTGTCATACAGTTTGATAAAAACGCTGATGGAAAAATTGAACGCAAAGAGATGACCAATAACTTTACCTTTCCTATTCGCCCAGAACTTCCAATCGGCCACCCCGGATTCGGAATCCCATTACCAAAAGATAAAACCCGACGAGAATCACGTCTTGATAGTATATTCAAAGGAGTAGATCGTAATCGAGACAATGTCTGGACCAAAGAAGAATTTATCGGAAATATGCGAAGTGGACGCGGCAAACCATTACTAATAGCTATTAAGCCAGGAGGTCAAGGCGATGTCTCAAAAACACATTTAAAATGGGAACTAAATCGAAGCATACCGGAGATCCCCTCCCCTCTTCTATTTGAAGACCTTATCTATATGGTTCGCAATGGCGGACTCCTAGCCACTGTAGAAGCATCGAGCGGAAAACTAATCTACCGCGAACGAATAAATGCACCTGGTCATTACAGCGCCTCGCCTATTGGGGCAAACGATCATATATACCTGAGTTCAAACAGGGGCCTAATAACCGTTGTTAAAGCGAATCGAAAATTCACTATTGCACACCAGCACGATCTCCAATCACCTATCCACGCAACACCAGCAATCGACAAAGATAGCCTCTACGTTCGAACTGAAAATTCACTATGGGCTTTTAGAAATCAAAACTAGTTATTTTGAGATTTTAGGAACGAGCTGATCCGGAACCGGCTTAATTCCAGATTTCAATCTCTCTCCTCGATTAATTAAATCCTTAACGATTTCAGGTCTTTTACTTGCTAAATCATATTTTTCTGAAGGATCTTCACCTAGGTGATATAATTCAGGCTTCTCTAATATAATTGGATTAATTCCATTCTCTTCACGAACCTGCACCTTATAATTTTCAAATCGAATAGCGCTCAGTTTCGCACCACCAAAAAAATACATTTCTTTACGAGGACTCTTACCTCGACTTAATAAGACTTCACTTAGATCATAGCCGTCCATCTTCCGATCGGTTGGAACTTTAGCTCCAGCCAAGCTAGCAAAAGTCGGCAAAACATCCAGTGTGCTCCCCATCTCCTGAATTACCCCCGGCTTAATGTTCCCTGGCCCCCAAAAAATTGTCGGCTCGCGCATCCCTCCTTCACGTGTCCCACCTTTTGCACCTCGCAATAATCCAGATGAACCACCGTGCGTTTTAAACACTTCCCATGGCCCATTATCCGAAGTGAACATGACAATTGTTTTTTTGTGTAAATCTTGTTGCCGCAAAGTATTGATAACCTGCCCAACCGACCAATCAATTTCCTGAATTACATCTCCATAAATACCATTCAGACTTTTACCTTTGAATTTCCTCGAAGCATATAATGGAATATGAGGCATCGAATGCGCAAGATAGAGGAAGAAAGGTTTACTCTTATTGTCTTTGATAAATTTCACTGCCTCTTGAGTATAACGACGAGTGATAGTGTTCTGATTAACAGGCCTCTCGATCTCCTTGATATTTTTAATTAACGGCACTCGATATGCCGACCATGGTGCAGTCTTACCAAGCTCAATCCAATTTCCTTTAACACTCAAATCACGATCCATATCGTTAGAGTATGGTATCCCATAATAAGAATCGAAACCTTGTGTTGTCGGCAAATGCTCAGGTAGATGCCCCATATGCCATTTACCAACCATACCAGTTTTATAGTCAACTTCCTTTAATACTTCAGCAACTGTAATCTCATACTGAGGAAGCCCTCCCGCCGAGTCTGGGAAAAGTACTACTCGCTTACTAGAAGCCATACCAGACCGGACCGGAAGACGCCCAGTCATCAATGCTGCGCGGCTTGATGTGCAAACCGGAGCTGAAGAATAAAACTGAGTCCATTTTTGACCCTGATAAGCCATACGATCGAGATTTGGAGTATGAATTGTTGGATGCCCATTACACGACATATCACCATACCCTTGGTCATCCGTAAAAATAATTACAAAATTTAGCGGTTCTTTAGCCAAACCTGAAGCAACCAAAATAAATAGCAGACTAAAGCCAAAAATAAATCGTTTTACCCAGTTAATAGAAACAAAAATCATGCCGATAAACTAATGGTGTGAACACTAAATTAAAAGGCTTCAAAATAGTAAGATTTATATTCTGGACCTTGACTTATGGGTTAGCCCGGCACAGCATTTTTGTGTGAAGGTCAAAAATGATTTTCGACGCCTTAGTCAAGGTTTCACTTTAATCGAACTGCTAGTGGTAATCGCTATAATCGCTATACTAGCCGGCATGCTTTTACCGGCACTAGCAAAAGCAAAGTCGAAAGCCACCGCTGCTTATTGCCTTAGCAATCACAAGCAACTTCAATTATGCTGGACTATGTATGCAGGCGATCACGAAGATCACATGCCAGAAAACTCTCAGTTACCAGGAGGAGGGAATCGAGATGCATGGACTAGTCAAGGCCCAACATGGCTAAACGGTAATGCGTACACTGATACTGACGACAGCAACATACGGAAGGGAGTTCTGTTCAAATATAATGATTCATCAGGCATCTATAAGTGCCCAGCAGACAAAAGTACTGTTCGCGACAAAGGGGATATACCTCGAGTCCGTAGTGTTTCGATGAATATGTATATGAACTTCAGGTCAAACCCTGAGAGTGATTTATACAAAAATTGCTGGCACAAGATCAGTGACATTAACAACCCCTCATCTTCAAATGCATTTGTATTTATTGATGAACACACCAAGAGCATACAGCAGAGTGCATTCGGATCGAATGCAGCTGATTGGACATTATTTGGAACTGGCAAATATTACTGGATTAGTTTCCCTGCCACTCGGCACAACAACGGAACTGTTTTATCATTTGCTGACGGCCACGCTGAATCCTGGAAATGGATCGAACAAAATACTATGGAAATATCTGATAAAACTGGCTGGATAGTTTTACAAAGAGGCAAAAGAGGAGGAGATCGAGATCTCGAAAAACTTTTTGGGGCAGTACCACAAACTATACCTGTAAAATAAAAAGCCCTCCAAATAGAGGGCTCTAGTAAAGTCGTTCCGATTATCAACTCTTACCAATACAAAAGAGTCGACTGTTTGTCCGAACAAACAAGTTACCATGAGCAACAGCAATACTAGCTCGAGTTTGATCATCCCCAGACTCTCCCATATTAGCCTTATGCAACACTTTACCACTCTTGGCATCTATCACATGCACCAACCCAGCATGATTTTGAACATAAATCTTCCCATCAGCTCCAGTCGGTGACCCCCTAAAGAGCGAACGGCTATTGAGATTTGTAGCCCAATTAATTCTACCGCTCTTTGGATCAACACAAGATAACATTTTATCACGGCCTTCGCCGTACAATACATAAAATTTATCCCGATAAAATAAAGGAGTGCTAACATCGCTAGTAATCCCATCACGGCTCCCTTCACTGTTCCAAGCTATACTGTTAGATTCACTACTAACATCGCCCTTAGCACCTGCTTTGATTGCAAATACCGGCGCCCGTTTTGGGCCACATGCAAGAATCACTCCGTTGCCAGCAACCGGAGAAGGGACAAGGCGCCAATGTGTAATGCGGGAGGGATTCCAAGTTCCCCAACGCCATAGTTCATTACCAGTCTTCGGATCATGCCCAGTCAAACAATCACCTCCAACTATTACGATTTCATCCCTACCATCGTGACTAAAAGGCAAGGGAGTACTGAACGCTTCGAGAGACTCTGATCGAGCTTTCGCTGTACGATATATTTTCCACATTTGTTTGCCAGTTTTAGGATCCAAAGCCAAAAGATAAGAACGATTATCATCACTACCTTTTCCACTCACTTTTGTATCCCTCTGTAATACCTGCATATAAAGAACTCCATTGTGAATCAACGGACTAGTAGAGAAGGTCCAAAGAAACGCAAATTGGCCATGCTTTTCCTGCATATTAAAACCCCAGAGCTTATCCCCCTCCATATTAAACGTAGCCAACTCTCCTCCACCATAGAAGAAGGTCACAACCTCACCATTCGTCACAGGCGAAGGCGAAGCATAGTTGCTACGATTATCCTGATTATGACCTTTAGCAACTTGATGAGACCATTTCAAAGCCCCAGTCTTGCGATCATAACAATTCGCAGATAATCGCTCTTTGCTAGGGCTGGACGAAGATACAAAAACATTATCGCCCCATACAATAGGTGTTGCAGCGCTGGGACCATCCATTTTAACATTCCAAATCACATTCTTTGTTTTACTAAAATTAGTTGGAAGATTTTTTTCATTCGTGGATCCATTATAGTTAGGGCCTCGCCAATTACCCCATTCTCCGGACTGAAGAGAACCTGAAGACAAGGAAAATAATCCAATAAACAATAATACTTTACTCATTTTCATGATCATTAATTAAATATTGAGTTCAGGAGAGGTTGCCATCCACTCGACCGATAGGCTAGTCGAAAGCGAATAAAAAATTACACATTAATCCTAGTAAGTATTCCACAGTGCACAAAAAGTATCGATCACTGGGGCATTAGCAACTAATCCTGCATTATATAACATTGATTGATACTCTGCGCTACCGCTGCAACGAGCAGTTTCGTTCCGTAATTACCACAAAACAATTTGAATATTGTAGTTTAGGAAAGGTTGGAGGAAAAACAGATGACGAGGCAATTCGTTTCACAATATATCATTAATCAAGTTTTTCTTTTTCAAAATCATCAGGAGAAACCCATCCAGCTCTAATTTTATCACCCCTTATATAGCGCTGATAAAAATTATCGGTCGTTTTCCCTGAATAAGGATAATTATCAAACATATCACCCTTTCCAAACATTCTAGGATCACCCTGTTTACGAAGTTCTGCAAATAGCTCTTCCTTCAATTCTTCTTTCAATTCAGAATACTTTTCGGAATTTACCAGATTGTTAATACAGTCAACGTCCTGCCTTAGGTCAAATAACTCCTCTTCCGGACGCTTACCAAAGTTGAGATTCCAGAAATGATACATACCATTTCGACGCTGACTAAGGATCGTCGTTTTTGTCGGGCTGCCGTCACAATTCAAATACCCAGTTAACGGATGCCCAGAAGGCCAACGATTCGGCTTAAAGTTATGCAGATAAATTAAATCTTCCTTAATCATACCTCGGATCGGATAACCCCAGTTATTTGGGCGACCAATATCGTGACGTTCCTTCCCAATCAATACATGATCACGACTTGGAATCACACGACCCGACTTGGAGGAACGAAAAATCTCCAACAAGCTTTGCCCTGTAATTGACTTCATAATTGGAGCAATTTCTTTAACCCCCGCTGCTTCAATAAATGTTGGAGCAAAATCTGCAAAACTCACATAGTCTGTTACAACTCGACTTCGCCCATTAATTCCTTTAGGCCAACGAATTGCCAAAGGAATATGATTCGACGCCTCATATGCCTGACCTTTTACTCGCGGAAAAGGCATTCCATGATCCGATGTTGCAACTATTAAAGTATTATCTAATGCCCCATTCTTTTTTAACAAAGCTATAATCTCACCCAAATGCCTATCGTAATGCTCAACTTCTATGGAATAATCGAGCATATCATTTCGAACCACCTCGTTATCGGGCCAATACTTCGGAACTCGGTCGATGTCCTTCAACTTTTTCCCCATGCGTCTACCAACCCCATACTCATATCCCCTATGAGGCTCAGTTGTTCCATACCAAAAAACCCAAGGTCTTTCTTTCTCTTGATTGTTAGCCTTTAGAAATTCAGCGAAATTCGCTGAATAATTATTATTAGATATCGCCTTGGCCGGCGGTTTAGTCTTTTTACTTTGCCAAGCAGTCCCAGTAATTTTTCGATTATTCCCGTTAATATCCTTGGCATATCCAGGACCCCATCCCTTACCCGTATAACCAGTAGTATAACCATTGTCTTCGAGTAATTCTATCCAACTCCCAAACTTTGCTGGGAAAAAAGTCATATGATTGCCAGCATTTTCCAACTGCCAAGAGTATCTACCCGTTAGAATAATAGCCCTCGAAGGGGCACATTTGGCATTGGGCGTATAAGCACGTTGAAACAAAATACCCTCTTTTGCTAGTTGATCAAAATTCGGTGTCCGAACCCAATCACAACCATAAGCTCCCGCATGCCCGTAAGACCAATCATCCGCAATCGCAAACAGAATATTAGGACGATCTTCCGCTTTAGGGAACAAAAGCGTTCCCATTAATAATAAACACTTAATTAAGAATCGCCCGAAAAAACATCTCATCGACATGTGATAACCTTGGCAAGGCATCTGGCCAAGAGCAAAGAATCAACCAATACTACTAATTCCAAATATTCTTAACGCATATTCCATATTATTGTTGTTGGCCTAAAATAATAAAAATTACTTGCGCTGATATACACGAATCCAATCGATCTCCATTTGTACTGGAAAATTCGTTTTCACAGAAGGAGGGCCAACAAATCTACCTCCGACAGCTACGTTGAGAATAAGATGAAATCTTTGGTCAAAAGGTGCAGGAAATGGAAACTTATCTGTACTCCACTTTTTCTGCTTTTGCCAAGATTCTCCGTTAAGCGTCCAATTAATTTCACCCTCTGTCCACTCAACACCAAAAACATGGAATTCATCACCAAATGTACCTTTAGACAATTTCTTCTTACTTCCGGATGAACGGTTTCGAGGCCACTGTCCACCATAATGAAGAGTACCTAAAAGCTCAGACGGCTTATTGCCATTTAATTCCATAATATCAATTTCACCACTTGCTGCCCATGAACCATATTTTTCATCGGTAGGAAGCATCCAAATAGCAGGCCAAATACCTTTTCCAATTGGCAATTTAGCCCGAATCTCTATTTTTGCATAACGCCAATCACCACGATATTTAGTTCGAACCTTACCAGAGCTAAATTTCCTTAATGTACCCTGAACATTAGGACTATCACGATGAGCCTCAATGATTAAATTACCATTATCAACCCGAACATTCTTAAGACGATCAGTATATAATTGGAGCTCTTGATTCCCTCCACCGAAGGCATCTTCACAAATATGCCACTTTGAGTAATTAAGTTTAGATCCATTAAATTCATCCGACCAAACAAGTTTCCAATCAGCTGACTTCAGATCCATTGGAACAAACAGAACAAAAAACATTAGAAATATTAAGTGTCTCATTTTTAAATCATTACAAATTATTAAACCACCTATTTACAATTTTAGCTTGCCAATTAGAAACGTTTTCCGTTGGATTAAATAAATTTAATTTTTTAATCAAAATTTTATTAGAATGTGTAATCCATCTATAATCGAAAAAGTCCGAAAGCGAATTTCTCGTCGAAATCTACTCAAAGTCGGCGCGACTTCTGCCGCAGGTATATTAGCCAGCGGGTGTAAATCCATCCCAAAATCAAAACCTAATGAAATAACTCCAGAATCTATTTCATTCAATCAAGTAGTAGATCTAACACACACTCTTCACCCTGAATTTCCAGCATGGTTTACCCCCGGAGTAGAGCGTAAATTTGGCACTAAAACCTTTCTCCCTCCAGCCATTGTTGAAGTCGAACGTGTAATGAAATTTGAAGAAATAAAAATTAATCTAAATAAAATTTCATACTGGGAACATGTCGGAACTCACATGGATGCGCCTAGCCATTTTTCGGAAGGAAGTACAGTCGATAAAATCCGAGCGGAAGATCTAGTGTTACCTCTCGCTGTGATTGACATAAAAGCCAAAGCAGAACGAGATCCTCTGGCACTAGTCACTCTTGAAGACATAAAGAATTGGGAGGCAAAAAATGGTCCCATCCCACAACGCGCCTGCCTAGCAATGAATAGCGGCTGGGCTAATCATGTAAAAACCCCTAAATTTAAGAGTCTAAATTCAGAAGGAAAACACCAACAACCAGCTTTCCACATAGATGCAATCGAATTCATAAAAGAAGAACGAAATGTTGTTTCAATAGCAGTAGATACTTTCTCCTTCGACAACTTACACTCTCCAGAGAACGACGTTCATTATTCATGGCTTGGAGACGAGCGCTGGGGAATAGAAATAATAAATAATCTTGATGAAGTACCAGTAGTAGGAGCAACCATTGTAGTTGGCCAGCCAAAAATCCAGGGTGGAAGTGGAGGCCCAAATCGAGTTATTGCTTTAATTTAAAAAAAGCAGATATTTTAAAAATAATGTTAAGATTTATAATCTTATTTATTGCTAGCATAGGCTTATTCAACAACCAATTTGCCGCAGCTCAAAAATATGGAGATTGCCATTTCCACTTATTAGACTTCCTCCAAAATGGAGAGTTTGACAATAGAGACGGTGCCTTTCCATGCAATGCTTCTGGATTAATGGAAGATGGACGCTATTTCCAGTTACCATACGGCGAACGCTATCGCCGTTTAACTGGATTGCTTGATATTGCTCAGTCACACAACATTGAAAATTTAATTGTCTGCGGAATGCCATTTGTCAAAAAATGGGCTGAAGACGACTTTTTTCTGCGACCGAAATATTATCTAGATTCCAGTTCTCGTGTTAAGGCAGCTAGAGATACTGATCTTCAAGTGACTGTAGCATTCATGGACTACAAAAAGAAATTTAAAGCTGACAAAGCGCGTCTCAAAAAACTCGACCAACTACACCCATTCATTTGCGGTCTGGATACAACTGATCTTGGAGCAGTTGATCTGGCAATTAAACGTATTCGAGAATATCCAGGAGTCTGGAAAGGCTTAGGCGAACTCATGTCTCGCCATGACGATCTAACTAACCTAACTACTGGAGAGCGACCACGAGCAAATCACCCTTCTTTAATTAGAATATTCAAATTTGCTGGCCAAGTAAGCTTGCCCGTAAGTATTCACCATAATGTAGCTCCCATATCCAGAAACGATAATGAAGTAAAAAATCCATTATATCTCAATGAATTTTTAGACTTACTAGATCTAACAATTCTTAAAGAAAGCAATAAGAATAAAAGACCAATAGTAATCTGGTGTCATGCCGGTATTAGTCGACGGATCGTGATTAATGATTATTATAAAGTCCTCGATAACATTCTCGATAATTACCATGAAAATCTTTATTTAGATTTGTCTTGGGTAGTATTAGGATCATATGTTTATAAAGACCTTGATAATTGGATATCCTTAATAAAAAAATACCCAAATAACTTTCTTATTGGGTCAGATTCTGTTGGCAAATACAGTGGTATACCAATGGAATTGAGAAAATATCGAGTATTACTAAATGCTCTAAATGCAGAAACCCGCTCGAAAGTAGCATATAAAAATTTAGCAATACTTTTGAATAAGTCCGAAGCTCAAAGAAAACTCAAAGGATTTGGTCCCGGAGGCATCACTCTGCCCTTTAATTTTTCTCTCCCTGATAAATTTGGCCTTGAAGATTTAAGCAGCAAATAAAACAATTTATTAGATCTTTTCCATTCATAATTTTACAAATTATTTATCAAAAATTATAATAAAAAAGGTGGCATACCTTTTTTATATCTTTATTTTTTGAGTAGTGAATACCTTGCGTGTTTTTATCCTTTTAGCTTCAAGCCTTTTTATTTCAATTGGATTATCCGCAGAAGACCTCATTCGCTTTAATCGCGATATTAGGCCTATAATATCAGATAAGTGTTTTGCCTGCCATGGCTTTGACAGCAATAAGCGCAAAGCCAACCTTCGCCTAGATGTATTTGATGAATCGCTTTTTAAGGAAAAAATTCTTGTACCAGGCGCACCAAATGAAAGCATACTATACCAACGTATAACTAAAAAAAATCATAAGGATTTGATGCCACCTAAGAAATCCGAAAAATCACTTACGAATGATCAGAAAAATAAAATTCGTGACTGGATCATAGAAGGAGCAAAATATGAAGGGCATTGGGCATACAGACCAGTCAAACGACCAAAGATTCCTAAAGTGCAAAACAGTAAATGGCCAAGAAACGCAATTGACAATTTTATCTTGGCAGCACTTGAGGCGAGACAGCTTCAGCCATCAAAACCTAGCCCTGAGCATATACTCATCAGACGACTTTATTTTGACCTAATAGGACTACCTCCCTCAATTGACAACGAACAAGATTTATCAGCAATTAATTCTCCGGATATAAACAGTTTAGTGGATGATCTTTTATCAAGACCACAGTATGGAGAAAGAATGGCTATTAATTGGCTCGATTTAGTTCGTTACGGTGACAGCAATGGCTACCATGCTGATATCGAGTGGAGTGTGTTTCCTTATCGGGATTATGTTATTTCAGCATTCAATGAAAATCGCCCATTCGATGAATTCACTCGGGAACAAATCGCTGGAGATCTTCTTCCAAATGCATCACTTCAACAAAAAATCGGGGCTTCTTACAATCGATTAAACATGAAGAGCACTGAGGGCGGAATTCAAGACGCGGAATATAGAGTAAAGTATTCTGCTGACCGAGTAAGAACTACTTCCACCACTTGGCTTGGTTCTACGCTTGGATGCGCTGAATGTCATGACCACAAGTTTGATCCATTTACTAGCCGAGACTTTTATCAATTCGCAGCTTTTTTTGCTGATATAAAACAACTTGGATATTATCCAGGCGCGCAATCAAAGGGCTGGGGTGAAAAAATGAGCGTACCAAGCGAATCCCAAAATAATGAACTTAAAAAAATGAAATTAGATTTGGCCAAAGCCTCTAAAGGATTAAACAAAGAAGAGAAAAAGAAGAATGAAAGGTACAAAAAAGCACTTAACAAACTTAACAGTTTTACTAAATCTATTCCTACTGTTTTAGCCACGGTCTCAACTAAGCCTCAAATTACACGTATACTTCCACGTGGCAATTGGATGGATCAGTCCGGTGATATTGTACAGCCTGGCGTTCCCGCCTTTCTCAAAAATAAAGAGTTATCTGAAGGTCCATCCCGCCTAGCACTAGCTAATTGGCTCACAGATAAAGACAACCCACTTACTGCTCGTGTATTTGTTAATCGACTCTGGAAACATTTTTTTGGGCATGGGTTATCTAGAGTACTGGATGATTTTGGCTCGCAGGGATCAGCTCCAACACATCCCGATCTTTTAGACTGGTTAGCTGCAGAATTTATGGACTCGAACTGGGACATCAAACATATGGTGCGATTGATTACAACATCACAAGCATATAGACAATCATCAAAGAGTTCGAAAATGCTTGAACTGACTGACCCATATAATCAACTAATCGCACGTCAATCAAGATACCGACTAGACGCAGAACTTGTTCGTGATAATGCCCTTGCTGTAAGTGGACTCTTAATTCAAAATATTGGTGGAAGAAGCGTAAAACCTTACCAACCATCCGGCTACTGGTCTAACTTACATTTTCCTCAACGAACCTATAAACATGATACTGGTTCCGCGCAGTTTAGACGCGGATTATATACACACTGGCAACGCCAATTTCTTCATCCAGCTCTTCTCGCATTTGATGCCCCATCACGAGAAGAATGTACTGCTGAAAGATCTCGATCAAACACTCCTCTTGCAGCATTAGTAATGCTCAATGATCCTACTCAGATTGAAGCAGCTAGAACACTTGCAGAACGAATTTTGAAACTTAAATTATCAAATTTAAAAGATCAATTTAATGCACTAGGAAAACAAGTCCTGTCTCGCTCATTTAATAATCAGGAACAAATACTTCTCGCTAAACTATTACGCGGTCATATTGAAGATTTTGAGTCTAATCCATCAGAAGCAGAAAACCTAGTGAGCATCGGCATAACTCCTGTTTCAAGTGAAATACAAAAAGTCGAATTGGCAGCATGGACTTCGGTTGCGAGAGCTGTATTAAACCTTCATGAAACGATTACTAGGAACTGATCATGCATTTTGAAAACCAAATTGAGATACAACTTAAGAGACGAAGCTTTCTCAGTAAAACAGGAATCGGACTTGGCATTGCAGCACTCGGCGCAATAAGCAATCCATTAACAAATATTGCTAATAATAATAAGCGTTGGACAGGAGTGATGACTCCCCCACCTCTGCCAATCAAAGCTAAAAGAGTAATTTTTTTATGCATGGCGGGAGGTCCATCCCATTTAGAAACATTCGACAATAAACCAGAGCTAGCAAAGCTGCATGGGAAACCAATGCCGGAATCTTTTACAAAAGGCCAACAAATTGCTCAGCTTCAAGGAAAAGAGCTAAAAGCTTTTGGCCCACAACATGAATTTAAGCACTGGGGACAATCTGGACAAGAGTTAACAACGATATTCCCTCAAATTGGAAAAATTGCAGATGAGATTGCAATAATTCGCTCCATGCAAACCGAACAGATTAATCATGATCCAGCTCACACATTCATGAACACCGGATCAATTATAGCCGGCCGCCCTTCAATGGGCTCATGGATTAATTATGGATTAGGGAGTGAGAACAATGATCTACCTGGCTTTGTTGTACTAACTTCTGTTGGAGGGGGGCAATCACAGCCTATCGCCGCAAGGCAATGGCATAGCGGATTTTTGCCAAGTCGTTTTCAAGGAGTTCGCTTTCGAAGCCAAGGCGATCCGGTACTATATGTTAACAACCCTAATGGAGTTAACCGAAAGCAACAGGGAGCTATAGTAAAAACGATACAAGGACTTAACCAAATTGCTTACAAAGAATTTTTTGATCCAGAAATCGAAACCCGAATTGCCCAGTATGAAATGGCTTTTCGCATGCAAGCAAGTGTTCCAGAGCTCATGGATACTACAAATGAACCAAAACATATTCTAGATCTGTATGGCACAAAAGGTGGCGATGGCAGCTTCGCTAGTAATTGCCTTCTCGCTCGCCGGCTAGCTGAACGAGGAGTAAGATTTATTCAATTATATCATCGTGGATGGGATCATCACGGTGGCATTAAAAAAGGAATAAAACACACTGCTAGCCTAGTAGACAAAGCTACTGCCGCACTTGTAATTGACCTCAAACAGCGAGGCATGCTTGAGGATACGTTAATTATATATGGTGGAGAATTTGGGCGAACACCTATGGCACAAGGCAATGGAAGAGATCATCACATTAAAGCATTCTCCATGTGGTTAGCTGGAGCCGGCATTAAAGGGGGTGTAACTCATGGTTCAACAGACGAACTGGGTTATAATGCCATTGAGAATGTTGTATCTGTTCATGATTTGCATGCAACAATACTTCATCTGTTAGGCATTCCTCACAAACAATTGACCTATCGTTTTCAAGGTCGAGATTTTCGATTGACTGACGTTCACGGCAATCTTGTAGCTCCCATTCTATCCTAAAACTACAAAGAATGCTTTTCGCTGACTGCAGCGATCTTCCAATAACAAATCGACTATAAATTAAGGCTAAAAAAGCATTATATATTCAAATTGGAATACTTGATTTCCATTACATATTAGCTCAAATTCTCCTTTGATTTTCAAAATGGACAGATTTATAAAACTGATTTTTTCATACATCTGCTCAAATCTTTGTATTCTAATAGCAGTATTACTGATACATGGCGAAGAAACATGTATTTCAGATAATTACACGAATCAAAACAAAGTGGATCGGTTCGAGACTTGGTCTCTAAACCCCATAGTTAAACAGTCTCTCCCTTCCCTTAATCAAACAGAGAAAATCTGGGCTAAAAACCCAATTGATTATTTTATAGTGTCTAAGCTTAATGAAAAAAAACTTTCCCCTTCAAGAGAAGCTAAGCGAGAAACATTAATCCGCAGGTTATACTTTGATATAATGGGATTACCTCCAACCCCGGATGAAATAGTGGAATTCGTTAATGACACCAATCCATTAGCCTACGAACAAGTTGTAGAAAAGCTGTTGGCCTCACCACAATATGGCGAACGATGGGCCCGTCATTGGCTTGATATCGTTCACTACGGAGACACTCACGGATATGATAAAGACAAATTGAGACCAAATGCTTGGCCTTACCGAGATTATGTCATACGGTCATTCAATATTGATAAACCTTATAAGCGATTCGTAAATGAACAGGTTGCAGGAGATGCTCTTTTTCCGGGAACACAAGACGGAATTGAAGCTATGGGATTCATTTCTGCAGGACCTTGGGACTTCATAGGCCATGCAGAAGTACCAGAAACAAAATTAGACGGAAGAATTGCCCGCAATATAGACCGCGATGACATGGTTAAGAACACTATGAATACTTTCATCAGTACTACGGTTCAATGCGCTCGCTGTCATGACCACAAGTTCGATGAAGTAAATATGACTGATTATTATCGCATGCAGGCAATCTTCTCAGCTTTAGACAGGGCAGACCAAGAGTACTATTCCGATCCTGAAATTGCTGAGAAAAGCGCTAATTTAAAAAAAGAAATCATTCACCAGAAAGCTATTCTCGTATCCATAGAATCAAAAATTAAGACCAAAGGGGGAGAAAAACTTAAAAAGCTTAATATCAAATTAAAGGAACTTCGCCAAAAAGCTAATGCTGAGGCAAGGGCCGAATACGGTTATCATAGTCAAATCGCCCAAAAGCAAGATACTATAAAATGGGTTCAAGTTGATCTTGGAAAAGTTAGCGAAATTAATCAAGTATCTCTCATTGGAGCCAGCGACAGCTATAACAACATCGGTGATGGTTTTGGATTTCCTATACGATATAAGATAGAGACATCAAACGATGCAGAATTTAGAAAAAATATTACTATAATAGCTGACCGCTTACATAGTGACCAATCCAATCCTGGTGTTCAACCTCAGCATTTCAGTTTTCCTAAAGTCAAAAATCGATATATTCGATTAACAGCTACAAAATTAGCCGCGCGCAGTAATGATTTCATATTGGCAATGGGAGAAATGCAGATTGAAAACAAATTAGGTGAGAATATAGCAATAGGAAAAAATGTCACCTCGCTTGATTCAATAGAGGCACCGATACGTTGGCAGAGGAAAAACCTTGTCGACAATCTATACAATGGACAGGCCAAAAATCCAGATTTAGCTCAGCTTATAATTAATACAGAATCCGAACACACTTCATTAATTGACTCCATTGTATCAGAAGAAATTTCCTCAAAGCGTAAAAAGGCAAAGGCAGCTCTCGCTAAAGCTGAAGAAAGAATAAAATCACTACCAAAACCAAAAAAAGTATATGTTGGCAAAGTACATACTGGGAGTGGAGCATTCCGAGGGACCGGAAATGAAGGAGGAAAACCTAGAACCATCCGGATCCTACATCGCGGGGATATGAGCCAGCCTAAACAAGAAGTCGGGCCAGGAACCCTTAGGTTAACAGATAAGGATAATGGCCAGTTTGAGCTTCCTAATGAGCATTCGGAAAGTGATCGACGTATTGCACTTGCTCGTTGGCTTACACAAAAAGACAACCCTCTTACGTGGCGCTCAATAGTAAATCGAATTTGGCAATACCACTTTGGAACTGGCATCGTTTCCACTCCGAACGATTTTGGTCGGATGGGAGCAAAACCAACTCATCCAGAATTACTAGACTGGCTAGCATTAGAATTTAGAGATAATGGTCAGTCAATTAAAAGACTCCACAGGCTCATCTTAACGAGCGCTACTTACCGGCAAGTATCCGATTCTTCAGTAATACATGAAAAGATAGATAGCCAAAACCGCTATCTTTGGCGGATGAACCGTCGACAACTTGAAGCAGAAGCATTACGAGACACTGTTCTTTTCTTATCAGGAAAAATGAACTTTCAAATGTATGGACCTGGCTTTCGCAATTTCATTTTAGAGCATCCAGAACATTCACCTCACTACGAGTATCATAAACATGACCCTGAAGACTTAAAGGTTCATCGGAGATCAATTTATCGATTTTTGGTTCGCTCTCAGCAACAACCCTTCATGGAAACTTTAAATTGTGCTGACCCTTCACAACAAGTCGCCAAGCGCAACGAAGCTATCACTGCACTTCAATCACTCGCAATGCTTAATAATAAATTAATGGTAGCTATGGCTAAACATTTTTCCGATGAAGTAAGCTATTCTAAAAAAGATATACCAACATCTGTCAATGAAGCTTTTTTCAGAGCTATTGGACGAATTCCAACAGCTGAAGAATCGGTGGATCTTGTTAAGTTTTCAAATCTACATGGTTTGAGCAACACTTGCAGATTACTATTCAATCTAAACGCATTCTCATTTATTGATTAATGAATTCATCCGTTTCATCTAAAAAAAAGTTTTCAGAACATTCCATTGATCGTCGAAATTTCCTTTGGCAATCGGGAGGAGGCCTAGGTGGTATTGCATTATCTGGAATGCTCGGACGCGACGGATTACTAGCTGAAACGAATCAAGCACGCCAGCCTATTGGCTTACATCATGCACCTAAGGCTAAAAGAGTAATTCAACTATTCATGGGTGGTGCGGCTAGTCATGTAGACCTATTTGACTACAAACCTGAACTAATAAAACGCCATGGTGAAAAGTGGGATCCAGGCGAAACGATCGAACTTTTTCAAAGTTCCCCTGGAAACACTTTTAAGTCACCTTGGAATTGGTCAAAATATGGCCAATGCGGCAAGCCTTTGACATCCATTGTCTCCGAGCTGGGTGAATGTGTGGACGATATGGCATTTGTTCATAATGTAGTCGGAAAAACAGGTGTACACAGCCAGGCAACATACTTACAAGCAACCGGATTTCAGCGCCCTGGTTTTCCGGGAATGGGCGCATGGGTTAGTTATGGATTAGGCAGTCTAAATGATAATCTACCGACCTTTATTGTACTTCCAGATCATCGTGGATACGCATCCAATGGACCAAAAAACTGGAGCTCTGCATTCCTGCCTGCTTCTCATCAAGGAACTACGTTATTTCCTGGGCGTACTAATCCTATAGCTGATCTTTACCCTCCAAAAGAATCCTTTATTACACCCGAAAGTGAATTAGCCTCTCAATCATTACTTTCAAAATTTAATCGAGAACATGCTGCCAGCCGTGAAGCTGATTCTCGACTAGACGCACGAATAAAGTCATACGAACTTGCCGCTCGCATGCAGCTAAGCGCACCCGAAGCGTTGGATATTTCAAGAGAACCAGCCCACGTAAAACGCCTATATGGCCTTGACCATAATGTCCAGAATTGGCCTAAAGAAATAAATGAAATTGAAGAAATCGACTACTTTTCCCGAAAATGTCTAGTAGCTAGGCGCCTTCTAGAGAGAGGTGTTAGATTCATACAAATCTGGTCAGGTAATGACAACGGATTCCCACGACGTAATTGGGATTCTCATGAAGATATCAAACGAGACCATGGTCCACTTGCTAGAGGTATGGCTCGAGGCAGTGCCGCCCTAATACTTGATTTAAAGCAACGCGGAATGCTCGAGGACACCTTAATTCTTTGGACCACAGAATTTGGGCGAATGCCTTGCGCTCAGGGCAACAAGGGTCGAGATCATAATCCTTTTGTATTCACAAATTGGATGGCAGGCGGCGGCATTAAAGGAGGGACAACACACGGGGAAAGCGATGAATGGGGATTTCGGCCAGCTGATCGAAACAATCCTACCACTTGTCACGATATTCATGCCACCATTATGCATCAGCTCGGAATAAACCATGAACAGCTTTCAGTACGTCATGATGGTATTGACCGCCGACTAACAGATGTGCATGGTAGCGTCATCCATCCAATCTTAGCCTAACCAATAAACATGAAAAAATACCGTTTTCAATCTGGTTTCACATTGATCGAATTACTTGTAGTAATTGCCATCATTGCAATTCTTGCAGGGCTCCTACTTCCCGCACTCGCCAAGGCTAAACAGTCCGCAATTAAAACTCATTGCGCAAGCAACATGAAGCAATGGGGAGTGGGTACAATGATGTACGCAGGAGATAATGATGACTACTTTCCAGACAATACGATAAAAGGGAATAGATCTGGTGCTGCTGGACAACATACAAGCTGGGTAAGTGAAATAACCGCCAAGTTTTGGGAAAAATATATAATGCCTCAAAAATTCGATAATACAAAAAAAAAGAAAGACAGAGCGCATGTTATATTTTGCCCGTCTGATGAATGGCACCGTGAAGCAGATTTAGGCATGCGAAATAACGCTAATCAATACCCTATTTTAACAGGATATTTTTGGCTCCCTCATCGAGATTTGACTTCATGGGGATACAATGTCAACGGCTTGGAAGCCAAGGCAAGTAAAGGTATTCCTGGCTGGCACTCTAGAAAAAAAATAAATCAAGCTGTTTTTCCGGGATCGCCTTCCCAAGTACCGACTTTGATTGATCGGATACAAGGGTTTGGCTCTTTTAGTGGCGGTAAATTAAGAATGAATGATTGGTCAACAAAATATCGTAACCCCAAAACTAACATTGAAAGAAATGTTCCAACAGCAAACCATGCGACAGGACCAAATAATTCACCTACAGGTGGAAATTTCCTCATGACTGATGGGCATGTTGAGTGGTTCAAACTAAATCAAGTCGAAGTCGGTTCTAATGGCGGCAGTTGGCAGTGCATTTATAAAATTCCGATAGAGTAAGTCATCGGCCAAATGACTCTTCGTTTATTTCTTTTTTTTCTTAGCATGAGTTTTTGCCATGCTGAATTTTAT
>NYWG01000102.1 GCA_002684915.1 Verrucomicrobiales bacterium | reverse complement strand
TCCGCTTCCGCGATGCGCCTCTTTGCTCTCACGACCCGCGCGACCGCATCCTGCATCTCCACACACACCACACTCCACAGTCAGTCCACACTCATTACTCTCTGTCGCTGACATCAGCACCAATCCACGCGCCCTTCACTTCCGTGTGACGACCTAACTACGAGGTAATCGTACGATCGAAGCAAACACTCGGCGTCAACGCGCGAGCCTTCGCCATGTCCCGCACTCCACTGCATGCAGTATGGTTAGTGCGTCGAGAGATCGGATCAGAGAACATCCTCGCCACCGCGCTCGCTCCATGTGGCAACGCTCCCGTCGCTCGCCGTCTCTGCATTCAGAAGCGGCTGATGTCGCGGCGGAGGAAGCGCGACTTGAACGACTGGATCACGTTGAGCAGCATGTTGATGGATTGGTATTGCTTGGAGAAGTAGTACCCATGCCACGCGGTGAAGGCGACGAGGCCCGTGATCGCGGGGCCGCGCACACTCGAGACCTGTCCATCCTTGCCGGGCGTCGCAATGCGCGTCATGTCGATCAGCCCGTCGCCGAAGCCGACCGAGGACATCGAGCCGCGGTTGATGTAGCGGAAGCCGGCACTCTTGCCGTAAAAGATGGGCGGGATGGGCGGGAAGGACGAGGGCGGCACGGGCGCGGGCAGTGGCACAAGGTCCTTGCGTGACTCGATGCCACGGAAGAGCCCCTGGTTGAGCGCTGCCGCAAGGTAGTCGGCCTGCTGTTCTGCCACCTGCGCCGTGGGTGGCAGCGGCATGTGTTCATTTGCTGCGCAGTCGCCGATGGCGTAGACGCGTCCGCCCAGCAGCGGCGGCGACGTGCGCGGCGCGGGCTCCGCCGCCCCCGCCTCGTCCGCCTCGTCCTCCTCGTATGCATCGTAGTTGTCGGCCGAGTCGTTGATGAGCACGCGCATGTACTGGTCGACGACGAGCCGGCCGTTGACGCCCTTTCGGATCTCGAACTGCGGCGAGTACAGCTCGCGCACAAAGTTGACTTGCTGCAGCCCCGCCGCCCACACGAGCATGCCGAAGCGCAGCCGCTCGTCGGCCGGCGGCGCCTGCCGCCTGCCGTCGACGACGGGCGTGCTGACGTGATCGGAGGAGAGAACCGCGACGTTGGTGCAGCCAGTGGCGTCCTTCTCGAGGGCCTTCACGCGCGTGCCGATGCGCACGGTCACGTCGCGCTCCTTGAGCTGCTCCATCATGTGCGAGACGAGCGCCGTGTCAAACGCCGGCATCAGCTGCGGCCCTGCCTCGACGAGCGTGACGGACACGTGCTTCATCAGCTCAGGGTAGGCCCACTTGCCCGCGTCAGATGCGAGGAAGTCGTGCAGCTCGGCGGTGAACTCACACGAGGTGGGGCCACCGCCGACGACGACGAACGACAGCAGCCGGTCGCGCTCCGCGTCGCTCACACCAGGCATCGCCGCGCGCTCGAAGCACTCGAGCATGCGCAAGCGGATGCCGCGCGCGTGCTTGATGTGCTTGAGGAAATGGACTTCGCGCCCTTCCGCCTCGGCGACGCCCGGCGTGTTGAAGGTGTCGGTCTTGCAGCCAGTGGCAATAATGAGCACGTCGAACGGCAACTGAAACTGGTGGCGTTCGGTCACGGCGTGTTCATCCGCGATGCACTCCTCACATGAGAGCACCTGCCTCGTAAGGTCGACAGACTGGGCCTTGGCCTGGAAAAAGTCGACTCCCTTTATGGAGCGCGCGGGCTCTTGGACGTTTCGGAATTCCAGCGTCCCGACAGCGGTCTGAGGCAGCAGCGGAGTGACGAGAAAGTGGTTGGATGGAGAGATCACGGTCACGTCATATTGATCCTTGCACAGCGTGCGTGCCAACCGATTGCCACCCCAGCCAGTGCCGAGGACCACCACGCGCTGCTTCACAGCTTCAGCGGCAGCCGCATGCCCACCCTCACCCAATGGCAGCGTGCTCATGGTCCGAACGGGAGGACGCAGGCGCCGCAAGAGCATCATTCTTGCTGGCTGGGAACGTGCGCGCCCAAAGCGAGAATCTCGCGGCGCCCAGACGTGATGTGGAGCACCTCGCGTGTCCTTCTTTGGTCGTCTCCTTCCTCGAAAATACCGAGCAGGTGATGACCTTCTCAAGACTTCACACTTCAATCTCGTGACTGATCTTTCACACCTCAGTGTGCCCCAACACATCGCATCTACCCAATCCGTTCCCACAATGTGCACTCGGCACACTGCCTTACTGCGTAAACTTGACCAGATACTCGGGGTAAGCCTACGAGTCATGGTAGGTGACGAAAATCGACGGGTCGCGCACATTGTTGACCGTCGAGTCGTAGAGCGCGTGCCCCTTGCGAACGTCAGGTGTGAGGGCGTCGCGCTTGCCAAGGCAGTATTCGCCAACGACCGCCCGCACGAGGAACATGTGCTGCACACCCTTGGCGTCGGGGCGCGAGTAAGTCTTGGAGGCCGAGTACGACGAGTCTCGCGCGAAGTAGACGCCCTTGCCGTATGCGGTGGCGTGCTTGCCGCAAAAGGAGCGGTTGAAGCCCATCTCGACGATCTTAGGCACCGTCTCGTGATCGGTGCCGTGGAAGAGCCACACGCGCTCGAGGCGTGACGACGCGGCACCTGTCCCTGTACCAGTGGCGGAGCTGGCGGCGGCCGTGTCTTTCTCCTGCTCGCGCGTGAGCACCGACTGTCGCTTGACGGCGTACGACTGCCACATCGACATGTTTTCGATGCGCTCGACCGAAACCACCCTTGCGTTTGGCGGCAGCGTGCGCGTGAAGTGCTTGACGACCGCCGCCTTTTCCGCACCCTCGGGAAGAGGGAAGAGCTGCGGTGTCATCGGGTCCTTGACTGGCTCCCACGACGCCGGCGGCTGCAGCGCCTCGTTCGCGTTGTCGCCCATCTTCGCCTGTAGGGCGCCCAGCTGCTCCGACGTCGCAAACTCCGTCTGGGAGAGCGGGAACCATCCGGCCTGCATCGAGAAGCCGTCGACAGCCAGCGGCGGGCGATTATCCATGACGTCGAGCACCACCGAGCCAAACGCCCAACCGTCGGGCCGCTGCTTCGACGCCTGCACGAGCTGCCCCTTGAAGAGAAGCAGCGTGTCCTCCTCCGCAATCTCCGCCGGCTTCGTGAGCGGGCGCCGACCCTTGCCTGATGACGCGCTCGAGCTCGCTCGCTTCAGCCGCTCAGCCGCCGAGGCCATCACCACTGCCTTCCGCAAGGAAGGCCTCTCTCTCGTGCTGGTGCTGGGCCCCTCGACCCAAGCCCTCGATGCAGCCAAGGTGATGGACGCCGCTGTCTGGACCGCGGCGGCCGGCTCGACCCATGGAGTCTTGGGCGGCGGCGTTGTTGGCGCCTCCTCTCTCGCGATTGTCCGCTGGAAGTTGGTCTTGGCGTTGGCCTGTTTCATGCTGGCAAAGTCGATCTTGAAAGTGACGCCCGTGTGCTGGTTGTGCGCCTTCTGCTCCATACCAGTCGAGGCGATGCGGTCCGTGAGGTCGAGCGTCACAACCTGCAGCGCCGCCGCACGCCCCGAGGTGACCCACGCGGACCAGCGCTCATCGAGCTAGCGGCAGACGGAGCCGGCGTACGAGACAAAGTTGCCCGGCTGCTTGACGTCTGACGGCTGGTGCTTGCTTAGATTGCGCTCGTCCTCCTGCCAGAACCAGCGCGCGCGTGGGATGCGCTTCTCCGTCGGCGGCGGCAGCACTGCCGCCTCCGCTGCTACCGTGTTGCTGTTGCCCTCGAGCGCGCGCGCGAGCGCGAGCGACGCGTGACTCGACTCGCCCGTGGTCGTCGCGCCCACGGCGCCTGCCGCATCGGCCGCAATTCTGCGCGGGTCAAAGTCAGCCGCGACGCAGCGCACGCCGACGACGGTATCGCGAAACTGGTCGAGCTCCTTCTTGAGACTGCGGATCTTGCGCTGCGCGTGGCGGCGCTGTGCCACCATCAGCAGCACGAAGGCTGCGGCGACGGCAAAGATGGCGCCGACAATGATGCCCGCGATCGAGCCGGCAGTCGCCGAGGGAGGCTCGTCGGAAGGGATGTCGTCGGTGCCGCCAGGGAAGACCACAGATCCGCCCTCGATCGTCGGTGGGTCGTCTGACTGCGGGCTCCACCACCCCAGCACCACGTACGAGACGGACGACTGCGAAAGAGGCACCGCGAGCCGGCGGCCGTCTGCTGCTGCCGAATGCTGGAAGCGCGGCGGTATGCTTGCGAGGGCCGTCTCGAGCTCATGAGCCTCGCTCCCCGAAGCCTCCTTGGCTTCGTGCTCAGCGGCGGAGGTCTCGGCGAGCCGGCGGCTGTTGGCGACTTGCAAGTTCATCACGTCAAAAAAGCCAAGTCGATCAGCAAACTCGTCGAGCTGCACGCGGCCAGAGATCGAATCGTAGCCAGCAGTGCCCACGTTGCGCACCGCCGCGTACAGCGCGTCCGCACTCGCTACAAACTCGGGGTTGAGGTAGTTGTTGTCGGCGTCGAGCGCGAGTGCGAGCGCGAGCAGCGTCTCTGCAAAGCCGAGCGAGTAGCCATAGGGCGACCCCGTTGCCACACCGTCAACGTCGCAGAAGACGACTTGCTCGCTGGTTTCGCGTGCGCGCGAGCACGCCTCAGTCGATGAGCGGCGCAGCCAGCGCGCCCAGTAGTCCTTGTACATCGGAGAGTTGCGATCGAACGACTCGAGCATCCCAAGGGTGCCTTCGGCGCCCGCGATGGCCGCGGTCGATGGTGTGCCGTCGGCGAGGCGCAGCGCGTCCTCGGAGATCCACGCACCGAGCCAGCCGAAGCCCACGCCATTCAGGAGGTCGAAGGTCGAGGCCGCAGCGAAGATGCGCTCCTGGATCGACGGCTTGGTGACGAGGTAGACAATGCGCGTGCCGAGGGCGGCGAGCTTCTCGAGGAGGCCCCTTGCGAGCTCGAGCTTGGCGTCCTCATCCGGCGCGTCGTCAAAGTCAGCGATGCGAAAGGCAAAGGTGGCCTCATCGTTAAGGTTGAGGATGTCTTCGCGCGAGCCGCCATCGCGTCCCACATGGAAGTCGACAAACGCCTGCGCCGCGGAGCGCCCCCACGTAGAGTCGTCTGCCAGTACGGAAATGCGTCGCCACGAGTACTGTGCGGCCACCTCCACGTTGCCCTTGCCACCGCCATACTCGTTTGTTGCGAGGCGCGCGACGTTTGGGTATGCAGCCTCGTCCGAAATGGTCGTCGCCGTGCTTGAGCCCGAAAGTACGACGGCATCGAAGGCGTGCGCTGCACGGAAGGACGGCGAGCCAATCTCGGCGACGTCAGAGGAGCAGCCGACGCCCACAGCGGCGATCATGTGCGGCAGCGCCTGTTGCAACTGGGCCACTGCCGTCGTGCCCAACCCCTCGACGCAGCCAATGTGCGCCTCCGCCACCTCAAGGTACGCGTTGGGAAGCAAATCATCCAGAAAGCCGTCCGTCTTGTCGTTGAGGAGCTCGATAACGTGGTGCATATGGTCGCATTCCTCTCGCCGGCCAAGCTGCACCTCGCTGCCAGCGGCCTCGCCGTTGCAAAGGATGCCCACCTGCAGCAGCACCTGCTCGGGTGCCTGCCGGATGCGCTCGCTGTAGCTGCCAACAGCCAGCGGCGACTCCGCGGTGAGGTACTGCGCGGCGGCGTCCACCTGCCGCCTGCCGATGCGCTCGACCGCCCTGCCGGCAAACATGGTGTATCCATCGCCGCCACCTGCAAGGTAGTCGGGGACGGCAATCGTGTAGCTTGCGCTCTCGTTGAGCCGCTCGAACTCCGCACGGCCAAACGGCTTGACGTAGACGTGCGAGAGGGAGGGCACGCGCCCGCGGAAGAACCAGTCGAAGCGGAGCGACGACGAGACCTGTGCGAAGCTGCCCCTGGGGGCTGTGGCCGCGTCTTCAAGGCCGAGCGCCGAGATCGAGTGCATGAGCGCCTCACGCAGCGCCGCACCGTCGACACGCACCCGCACGACCTCGTTGTTGAAGGGGAGCATCTCGATGAGCGATCCGGTGGATACGGGGCCCACGCCCACGCCAGCGCGGATCCCACCCGCGTTAACGAGGCCGACATCGGCGCTGGCCGCATGGACAATGGAGTCGGCGAGGACGGCGCCCTGCGCGCACGCGGCGACACGGCAGCCGCAGACGGCCGTGCCGTCGAGGCGCGAGCAGCCAGCAGCGTCGGACGGCGCGGGCGCGGCACGCGTGTGCGAATCCAGCGGCTCTGTGAGATCGCCGACGCTCTCGCCAAGCCGTGCGTCCATCTCGCTGAGGCGCGAGACGAGCGTTGCTTGCGTCGTGCTGTCGTTGGCGGCGGTGCAGTCGAGCGGGATCGCGTTGACGGCCGTGCTAGCGCCGATGAGGAGGCCACTGTCGGTGAAGCTGGCGGTGATGTTGTCAATGGCGGTGCCGTACTTGAGGCCGCGCGCAGGCACAATGAGCACGTCGTCACCCGCCCAGTTGCGCCGAATGTACGCTTGGTTCGCCCCGGCATCACCGATGCCGAGAAGGAAGACGTCGACGCCAACTGCCTCATCCACCAGCCGATGGAGGGCAGCCGTCTCGGCCGCTGTCGTCGATCCAGCCGCAGCCACGTCGGCGGCGCTCACTGGTATGGCGGTGATGATGCATGCGATCACATCCGGCGCGCCCTGCGGCAGCCGACGGAGTGTGGCAAGAGTGCCAACGAGCGCGCGCCAGTAGGACGAGAGCCGCTTCGCGTAGTCTGGCGAGGTCACGGCGAGGTGCGTCGGGTCGGTCAGAGAGAGCACCGCGAGCGTGCGTCCCGCGCTCAGATCGATGAGTTGGTACGGCGCGACGTGCTCGACGAGCGCAGTGCCGGAGGCATTGAAATTGGTAATCGTGGCTGGCGGCAGGGACGGATTGAGCGCACGCGCGCGCGTGAGGTACGCGGCGAGGCCATCGGCGCCCGCAGCAGAAAAGTCTCTGTAGGTGAGGCCGAAGGCTTCGTAATTGGAGTCGGCGAAGAACTCGACGCTGGCGTTGCCGTTGAAGGCTGAGTAAAATTTCCCCGAGCCAGAAAAGTAGGCTCCCGTGTCCAGGGCGACCACGTTGCCAGCGTCCGTGGTGGTGCCACTGCCAATGTAAGACCGACGGCGCGCAGCGCCACCGAAGCACTCACAGGGCGAGGACGCAGCGCACTGCTGGGAGCGCGTTGGGCTTGTCGTGGGAGCGGCGGCGCCGCGGATTTCGCGCGTTACGAGGAAGGTGACGTCGTACGTCGCGGCCGGCACAGCCAGCACGGAGACGAGGGCAGCGATGTGTCGCGTCGGCATTGAAAATCGTACGGCATAATATGATACAATTTTTGCGTTCAGCAAAAACCACCAAACGAAAGCACTG
>NYWG01000101.1 GCA_002684915.1 Verrucomicrobiales bacterium | reverse complement strand
CTATGTTTAACGAGTCAAAACCCAAATCTTCTACGAAGTTTGAATCTTCTTTAACTAAATCTTGGTCACAACCAATTACTTCTGCAATTATTTTTTCTATCATATTATGTTACCTCTCCAAATGGGTTTGTCTCTGAGAAATCTAAGTATCCGTCTGCTTTAGTCTCAAAGTCTAAGTTATCTGCAGTTCCGTCATTACCCATAGTCATGATATCTACGATACTTGCAATAGTATGTGATGCATTTCCGTCTGCACCAACCAATACGTCTCCAACAACTAGTGTCTTAGTATTATCTCTAATTCTTAAGTTTCTAGTTACAGGATTCCATGAAATTACTTCACCAACTACTACACTACTTAGTGTAATATTTTCGTTATTTACATAGTCTCCTGAACCACCAGTGGCCATTGTCAAGTCTATGTAGTATGCTTGTTCGTCTTCTATTAGGTCGATATCTGTAACATTCGTATCGAAATCTTCTCCACTATATTCAAACAACTCACATTGTAATTTGAATACGAATAGTTTTCCAACTTGATAGAATGGATTCTCATGTTCTACAAATTTAATTTCAAACATTGAACCACTCATAGGGAAGTGTATTAAATCACCTTCGTTAGGTCTCAATGAAGTTGCAAGGTTAGAATCTAAAGATATAAACCTTTCCCAACTTCTTAATGATATTACAAAGGTTGCAGTATCCCTAACTGAGACACCGAACTTGGACATTAAATCTCCTTCACCTTCAAATCCTTCTACATTCTCAATGTACATTTCAACCGAATACGCATCACCAAATCTTGACTGAACGTCTTCGTTTAGTATAGTATCTTCTTCTACTACTTCTCTAGGAAGATAATAACACTCATGCCCATACATTCGCAAGGACTCAACAACTAAATCCTCGTATAGGTGTTGTTCGGTGTTAACTGCGTGGTTGAAAAATACGTTAGTAGGCATGGTCTACCCCATCATGTCCATAACAGGCATTTCGTAATTTAACCTTGACTCTTCCTCTAGTTTTGTGATTTCTTCTAGTGCTTCAGTTTTCATTCTTTCAGAATCAAGTGTCACTCCGCCTGGTAATTGTATACCTTGGAATTTTGAAAGGTTTTCACCCCATTGATATTTAACTTTTGCAGTTGCATATTTCTTTAACCACATATCGTTATAAACATCAGTCATATCATTTGGGTCTATTTTTCTATAACACTCAATAATGATATACTCGTCTTTAGCAAGTTTTTCTGCATTATAGTCAATATACAACCTATTAGAATGCATATTATATCTGATTGGTATCTGACCCACTAACATTTGATTTAACAATGCGAGATGAGATTGCACTTGGTGGTAATATAAAACACTTGTAGAAGTTAAATCCCACAAGTCGTTTAACCTTAGTTGATATTGGATATCAAACATATTTGATTGTGTTCCCGAATGGAACGGGAATATGTTTATAACCGAAAGAACGTGTTCAGGTAGTGTTATATAATTCTTACCCTCTCCATAACTTTGGTTTGCGATTGCTTGGGTTCCTGTTGTTGCAGCTGTGTGTGTTTCATTTGTTTTAAATGAATCTACCTCTGCTTGTGTAAGTTGGTGTTTTAAATAACATTTGATTGAACCATCGTAGTGAAATTCACGGAAATATTGCAGTGCTTCATCTACTCTATCGTCTAATTGGTCGTCATCTATGTTGATTTCTACAACAGGAGCTCCTAATGCTCTCTTGATGTATTCTTTAAATGTTGCCTTTGAATTAGGTGCTGCCATAATAGTTTTCCAGTAGTAATAATCTTAACTACTACTATTTATACCATTTGGGAACCTATTCTTGGAAGTAAGTTTTAGATTGGAGTCTATCTATCTTTTCGTCTATTCTTTCGATAGTATCAATCATTCTTTGGAAGTCTTTTTCAATTTGGTCTCTAGTAACGTAATCTTTAGCTACTTCTTCTCTTGTTCTATTGATTAATATTGATAATCTTTGTTGTTCTGCTACAATATTTCTAACTAAAAACCCAATAGGGGCAAGTATAAGAGTTAAGATTACATTCCAAATTATATGAGCGTCTACTACGATTTCCATAGTACTATTTAGATAAACAAACTATCTGATTGGGTTTCCATTTACATCTAAATCAAATAAAAACTCAGCGGGGTCATAACCCACGACATCACCGTTTCTTCCATTATCATCAAGATAACCTAAACTGCAATTAAATGATATACTATATCTCTCTTTGTTTGTTGGGTTAGGTTCAACCATGTGCATAAGACCACTTGGGAATAATATACACTCACCCGTTATGGGTTCAAAGTATGAAGCAGTTGGTGTTCTCTGACTATTTGGAAAATCTCCAGCAACTTTTTGGTGCGTATCAATCATTGATATACGACCTTCGTCTCCGTCTGAATGGACATAAAAAACACCACTATACCAACAACCATTATGTAAATGTGGTGCGTTCCAAGCACCATTATCATTAATGTTTGCCCATGAATTGTTTATATCTAACTTGCACAATGAAGGGTTAAGTCCATGAAAAGGAATTACTTCGTCAATAAAAAACTGTTCTATTTTATTCATGCACTTTTGAAATGTTGGGTTTCTTTCACACCCGTCATTTGACTGCCAACCTGTATATTGATTGGAAAGTTGTCTTCCTATAGGGTCTCTCCTTCTCATAGCGTCCATTTCGTCTCGTAACATTATACAATATTCATCAGAAAACCCTCGACTATCGTCTAGATTTTTTTGTGTGAAGTTCCTATGAAATATATAACTTGGAAATAATAATCTAACTGCCATCTTCTTGTCCGTCCCAATTCAAATCTGTTCTTTTTAATTGTTCTTCTTTAAAGTTTTTCTTCATTTCACCTGTGTTGGGGTCAAAAGGACACTCAGTTATATCTTCTTTAAAGTTTTTATGTTTTGGTTGCCATACTTTTGCTCTTTTATAGGGCCCTGCTTTATGAAGTTCGTCTGCATAACCTGTTCTAGATAATTCTGCCATAGTCTTTAAACCGTCTTCTCTTTCTGTAGTCTTTTCAGATAAGTTTGTTACATATGATTCATGGTCTTTAACAGTATATGTTGCAACCCAGTCTTCTCTTTTGTATGGTATAATCTGTACTAGTGGTGTACCTTTGGTTATAACAAAAGAATGGTCAACTTTAGGATAGAATATTATTTGTGAATTATCTTTATTGACATTAAATCTATCAGTATCAATAATACCTTGCCATGTTGCAAAATAATCGTTTTGAAACAGAAATGGGTCTAGATAAAAACAAGAATAGCCTGGTGGAGTTGTTATGTTCCATGCGTTTGACATTTTAAATGCATCTTTGACTGGTGCATCCATAGTAGACATATAACGAAATGCATCATGCATTTGTACTGTAGGGTGTGTTTGCGATGAATAATGGTCATTTTCTGAAGTGCGAGAATCTTCAGTATGATAATACATAGAATCAGAATCTTCCTTTGTTACACCATTTTTAACAACTATATCTCTATTCGCAAGAATAAGATACCCTGAAGATAACCAATCAGTCATTGCAGGGCAAGACCTTATAGTTTTATTAACTTGACCGTTTATAACTTCTGCAACCTTTCCCTTTTTCCACCAATCAGGTGAAACAGACTTTGCGAGAACTGGTTTAAAATTTCTTAAAGTATCTTTATCGTATGTATGAAAGTCTATCATCGGCATGATAATTTTCCCCCTCTTCTTCTAGTCTAACCTCGTCTCCACGAATTACTAATGAACGTCTATCCATATATCTCGCACTTGGGTCGGGTGCATCTGCACCATGTGGTATTCTCCCGTCAAACATAATCAATCTATTCGGTTTAAATTCAATCTCTGCAATTTGGTGATTTTTAATATGTTCATCTCTACCGTCTAATCCCTGTTGTGTTTTATCATATAATCTTAATGTTCCACCCCACGCAGGATTCCAATATCTATTTGGGTAATATAGAAATGAAAGATTCCAACTATCATCTTCTTCACAATCTTGATGTGTAGTTCCCTCTAATCCTTGAGTTTGTGAGTTTAGGCCTGCGTATTGAAATCTAACCCATTTAAAACCAAATTCAGTTTGTAGTCTTCTATCTAGGTATCTTGTAAAATATGTATTTTCAGGTTTAACATCTTTATCAACAGCATAGTCATGTCTAAAAAATGTTGCACCCCAAAAACTATGATGTGGTAAACCAGTAGAAGACCCACTATTTACTTGATTAGACTTACTCCACATATTATTCATAGTTATGAATTCATCATAATGATGATGTAATGGTTGGGTTAACCAGTCGTCTAATACATAAACCTTAGTTAAAGGTAAATCTTGTATTTTGAAAGGTTCATTTATATGAACTACTTCCATATTAACCTTGTGGGTGGTCTGGCAATTTAGTTGGGTTTGGTATATGTTGCATATACTCTTCAAATTCTTTTAGAGAATCTTCACGAGTTGCTTTGATTTCTGCACATATTTGGTCAAAAATATTGTATACAGCATCTCCATATTCCATAACTCTTCTTGCGTTAGAACGAGATGGGTGATTTGAACCCTCTCTACCTGCAAAAGTAACTTCTGCTAAGTCTGTAAATCCATGAATATCAATAGTTTCTCTCAGCATATCGGTAACTTGGTCATTGATTCGTTCCATAATCTGATTATTCAAACTAGTACCCATAGGTGGTTCTGAGTTTTCAATATACTGTTCTACCATTTCCTTTTCTGCATCTGATAGTTCAGTTTTTTCTTGCATATCAAAGTTAACTTCTCTGTTCCATTTCATGATTTTAACTTCTATGTCATCATATACTAGAACTTCGTATTCAAATCCCAATTCAGGTTTGTCAACGTTTTGAAATTCATACTCCAATCCGTTGGGTTTTCTAACAAAAAGACTGTTATTTTCTGTGAATATTAAAGCGTTTTTTACATTCATAATAATTTTCCTATAATCTATCTATTATACCACATTTTCATGAGTTGTCATAGAGGTTTTTGTACTTGTTGTACACTTCAAGGTTATTTATTGACGAAAAATCCATTCCATCTATCCAAGGCCCACCTCTAGTGTAATGAATCCCAGTATAATCCCATTTTTCTTCAGGGTTATCATACCCCTCAACAAATATGTATTTCTGAGGTATTTCTGATATTGCATCAGTCCATTCGAACTGATGTAGTTGTTTTCCAGTCCAAGTGTTTACCACTTCAGGTGTTAACTTCTTACAGTCCTCATGACTGTTATTAAAGAACATCATTGAAGACCACAACTTACATGGATAGTCTATATTAACCTCTCCATTGAACTTAGACTCGTCATGTTGGTATTGTGGATATTTTATACACGCAACTGCATCATCAGGATTAAGATAATAGAACATAGGTAATAAAGACTTCTTAAATATGAAATCGTTATCTATGAATAAACTAAATCCTTCGTAATTTTCTAGATATGGAATTAAAAATCTACTGTATGTAAATTCAGTACTTTGATTTGCGTACTCCCTATTATAATCAGGAAGTTTAGAAATGTCAAGCATTTTGATTGTTGGAGTATACCTATACCATTCTGCCTCTGAACCATGACTATGTGATTCTTCGATTGTCTTTCTAATAGAAGTTTCACACACACCTTCCAAATCATTCATTGTACTATCATAACCGATATAAATGGTTAGTGGTTTACCTGCAGATAGGTCATGGATTCTTTTATTAAACTTAAATACTTCGTCTCTAAATCCAAGTTCTGCTAAATCTGTTTGCCATTCTATTACACCTCTCGTGAATAGGAATGAGATATTTTTATGTCTTCCTCTTTGGTCTAATTTCTTACCCCAATACTCTAACACTTCATCGAATGTTGCACTAGGTAAATCTGAAAGTTGACCACTCTTATCCCATATCATACACTCCATATCGTCATGTTCCATTTCTTCGAATACACAAGAACGAACAGAGCCTGGGTGAATTGTAAATTGAATTTTATCATCATATGGATTACTTGTGTAACCTTGTATTGGTGCCCAAAGACCTTCTTTGCGTATTGAATCAATTATCCAATGTGCCTTTGCACCATGATAATAAAAAGAACCCACTAATTCTTTGGTTACAGGGTCTTCTTTTTGAGACGGTCTAATATTAATAATACTATCTAAAATATTAATATCTTCATCGTCTTTTTGAAATTTAAATCCTGCATGATTATCTGTCCAGTTTAAACCTGAATAACCGTGAGGAAAGAACCTAAAATATGGTAGTGATTTGTTTCTTAGACCTTGAAAACTTACGAAACGATTTGATTGTCTCCATTTAAGAGTTTCACTCCATTTAAAGATTTTTAATGGTGGAAGTATTTCTTCGAACATCCACTCCATAATCTTTTTAACTTCACCGTCTTCACCAATATTCATAGCACCAAGATGTATGGTGTCCATTGTTTCTTTTGTGATGAGGGATTGAGCCTGCTCTAGTGTAGTAATTTTTTCCATAATATATTCCTTTTCAATATTTAGTTACAAGAATTAACTTGTAACTGGGGTCGCAGGCCATTGTTGAGATAATGTGTTATCCCACCTAATAACTGGTGTTTGACCTTGTCTTGCATATGTTCCAGGCTGTCTGTTTTGATATGTAAATGGAGTTTGTCCTTGTCTTGCATATGTTCCAGGCTGTCTGTTTTGATATGTAGTAGGTGTTTGACCTTGTCTTGCATATGTTCCAGGCTGTCTATTCTGATAAGTGAATGGAGTTTGTCCTGTTCTCTGATATGTGCCTGGCTGTCTTGCTTGATATGTAAATGGAGTTTGTCCTTGTCGGGCATATGTTCCAGGCTGTCTTGCGTTTGCAATATAAGGTTGTTGTCCATTTACAGGGTTTCTATAAGTAAACGGAGACCTCGCATTATATGTAAACGGAACCCTATATGTAAATGGGTGTCTATATGTAAAAGGTTGTCTCGCATTCGCAATATAAGGCACACGATATGTGAAAGGAACCCTATAGGTAAACGGTTGTCTTGCGTTTGCGATATAAGGTACTCGATAAGTAAACGGAACCCTATAGGTGAACGGAGACCTCGCATTATAGGTAAACGGTTGTCTTGCGTTTGCGATATATGGTTGTCGTGCGTTTCCCTGTGGCATTAGTTTTTCTGTCCGTATCCACCATTATGTACTAATATACCTTCCACAAAGTATGTCTTAGTATGTTCAATGGACGTTAAATGATAGACTGTAGCAGTTCCGTTTTCTGTTATGGACGTAACTGTTACATCTCCTGAATTTGAGAACACTTTATCTCCTACTTCGAGTTCTCCCTTTAGTTCTACTCCCCAATCAAAATCTTTCGACTCAATATCACACTCTTCCTGATTTGCATATTTCCAACCTGAATCAGTGTGTATTGGGTGGCCACCTGTTACACCTAGTGTTTTACCATTAGATAATTCAACATTAAATACCCTGATACCTTCTCTAGGAACCATAGTCTGATGAACATTTTGAGGCATTAGTTTCATATGGTCAAAACAGAATGTCATTACTGAATCACCTACTACAACATCTTCAATGTTCGTATAGGTATTGTCTGCCATCCAAATTTTTGTTCCAGCAACGAAACAACCATAACCACCGCCTTGGAAACTGGTGTAAGGATATGTGAACGGGCTCTGTGCGCCATAAGTGAACGGGTTTTGTGCATTCGCAATATAAGGTTGTTGAGCATTCGCAGGATACCTAGCATTTGCAGGATACCTAGCGTTATATGTAAATGGATTCTGACCGTTTGCAGGATACCTAGCATTTGCAGGATACCTAGCGTTATATGTAAACGGGTTTTGTCCGTTACTAGGTTGTCTTGCATTTGCAGGATACCTAGCGTTCGCAATATATGGTTGTTGTCCATTAACAGGGTTTCTATATGTAAATGGAGACCTTGCATTATATGTAAACGGACTCTGACTGTTCGCTATGTACGGATAAGGTTGTTGTGCATTTGCAGGATATGGAGTCTGACTATTTGCAATATAAGGATATGGTTGTTGAGCATTCGCAATATATGGAGTCTGACTGTTCGCTATGTACGGATAAGGGTTTTGTGCATTCGCAATATAAGGTGTTTGCGAGTTTGCAATATATGGATAAGGTTGTTGTGCGTTAGCAATATAAGGTGTCTGACTGTTCGCTATGTATGGATACGGTTGTTGAACTGAAGTCTGACCTGATGCATTATTCCACCCGCCAGGCGTCTTAACATAAATTTGGTCAGCTGCTTTCCACGTTGTTCCACCAGTCTTTACCCACGCACCTTGTGTTGCATTCCACCCTGAAGGGGTTTTGACGTGTTGTTTACCTGTTGCCATATTTTGCCTTTAAATTATTAATGGTATTTATACCCCAATATTAGGAGTATAATACCCACAAATCACCAACTGCACCGTCTGAACTGCCTGGAGCAGAAGTTGATTGGTAAATGTTTCTTGCAGTTCCACCAGCATTTGTTGCGTTGGTAATTGTAATCGCACCTGAAGCGATTGTACCTACTGAAATATTTGGTGTTCCACTTAGTCCTGCAGAAGTTCCTGAAGTATTCTGATTACCACTAGTGTTAACACCTGGCAAGTTAATATTTGCAGTACCATCAAACGATACACCACCAATAGTCCTTGCAGTTGCAAGTGCAGTAGCAGTTCCTGCTAATCCTGTCGTATCTTGGTTAAGTGTTCCGATTGTAAAGTCTAATGTATTGTCTCCGTCTTCATAAGCAACTGTGATGCCACTTTCAGTATTTGACGATACCATTGCACCAACTGTATCAGCAATATATTCATTAAGTGCAGTTCCGTCAACTGTATACGCATCTGCTTCCATTGTTCCGTCAATGTCTGCGTTTCCTGAAATATCTAATGAAGCAAATGTTCCAACACCAGCAGTAAAGTTAGCTACTGTATGTGTTAAATCACCTGTACTTGCACCTGTAAAAGAACCTGTTCCTATTGTAACAACATCTGCACTCTCGTCCCAACCTATGAATACGTTGTCTGAACTTCCTCTTTCAAAGACTAGACCCATATCATTTGCAGGTGTTCCTGAAGTTCCATTTCCTAACTCAATCAATCTATCTGTGATTACTGTGTTAGTAGAAGCAGCTGTTGTGGTTGTACCATTAACTGTTAGGTTACCACTAAGTGTTAAATCTGTTGCGGCTATATCTGCAAAGGTTACGTCTGCTGATGTTGAAACGTCCTGACCAATGGATAGTGAATGTGTAGTACCTTCTCCACTTGTTGCAGCTGTTGAAGTAACACCAGTTCCACCAGTTATTGTTCCTACATAATCACCAGTTGTATCTGTTCCTAGTGCGACTGAGTTAGCTTGAATTGTAGTTGAAATAGATATACCTGCAGTACCGTCAAAGTTTGCAGTACCAACTACATCTCCTGATACTGCGATTGCTCTTGCAGTTTCTAATGCAGTTGCTGTAGCGGCATTACCTGTAGTGTCTCCAACTACTAAGTCGATTGTTCCATCACCGTCTTCATAAGTAACTGCAATATTTGTTTCTGTATTTCCAGT
>NYWG01000100.1 GCA_002684915.1 Verrucomicrobiales bacterium | reverse complement strand
GTTTATTGCTTACTCATCAGGGTATATATACAACGAGAGCTTTCCTTGAAAAGCTTCAAGAGATTCATCATGAGAAAATGAATGATACAACACAACATTCATTCAAGAGGTTACTTACATGGTAAGTTACATGTCATTCCTAGGAATATGAAACGGTGAATATACACAGAGTTATGGCAAAGTATCTGCTTCGAAGAATTCTATGTATTTAACATTTGTACATTGAGCAATTGAGCGCATTAGAAGGGAACTCCACAAAACGGAGTCGAAACAATCTTTAGATGCCTTATTGCAAAGGGCCATTTTGGTTGGAAAGTTGATGTGGGTTTGAATTGGAAATTTGTCTAAATATTAAGAGATTTTTACGTTTCATTTCGACAAAAGCTTGCCCATGTCATCGGCGTTAAAACATTGACCCTTGACACAGATCATGGACTTGACGGAAATTTCTGTTGCCGTAGAAACTCCGAGGATCTGCCTTTCAAAGTCTGACTGACTGAGAGACTTGCCGCCATAGCTCCTGAAGAGGTCTGTGTCCGCCCCACGGACGACCCCGCTGTTGAACACGGGACTGCTCTTCACCTCCTCACGGTGGAAGAGGCTGTTCTTGTTCTTGTTCTTCTTCTTGTAGCGTGAGCTTGAGTATTTTTCCAACAGTGTGCTCTTGAGATCTGATAGCTCAGTGCCATCTCTCACTGTAACGTCAAGATTGACATTGAATCTGGAGTTGGGCTGTTGCTGCTTAGATTGTCCCGAAGACTCAATAGAAGCACCCTTTGACAGATTTGAGGTATCGGATGAAATTTTGGGAGGAATGGTTGGCACAAGAAGGGAGTGTTGGGGTTGGTTTTGTGCACTATCCGTCAGAATGGATGGGTCTTCTTGCGCGTTCTCTGTGGTTGTCTGCACATTACTTTCCTGCTGAGAATGGACGGAGGCGAGTGGAAGGAGCGGTGTGCGCGGGAATTTGTTATATTTCCGCCCCACCCAATTCTTGATCCATTCTTCCCGCTTCTTTGTCTTTGTCTCCGACTTCTTTGAGTACTTTCCATCCTTCTGCCTAAGAGGGATCAGATGCTCAGTGCCAAATGTGTGCGATTCAACTTGACCCTTCTCCTCGCCCTGCTGATGGAAATCGATGGCCTTGGGCACTTTGTGGAATCTGGGGTCATTTGTGACACTTTCGGGAACTTGTTCAATGACAAGGACTTCAGATTCATGCTCATTTGGCTTTGAAAGCTCTTCAATGTCCACAATGCCAGGCAAAGCAGTTGCATTTGAGTTCTCATCAGGCATACTGTAGCTCATGATGCTTGCAAGATTGAGTCCTTCAGTGTTGATTTCATCATGCTCAGTGTCGACAGACGTTTCTTCATCAAGTTCCTTGAGTGGGGTGACTTCAGGAACTGGTTCAATTTCAATCTCCTCAGTGGTGGCTTCACGGGAGATTTCGTAAGCAGACCAGAGTTTTCCAGGAATCTTGTGAGCTGTCTCGTAGGTCTTCTCTGTTACATCATAGACAGCCTCGGTTGTGGTTGCCGCTGTCTGGGCGCCAGAAATGTCTAGAGAGGATCGTCGAGTTGTCCCCAGGAAAACCTCCCTCACATTGCCTTCCGTAGCTGTCGTGGTGGTGGTGGCGAATGGCCTCTTTTTGTTCCTGTTGATCAGTGAATAGATGCGGGAATAGGTGGTTGGATTGTACCGCTTGAAGTATCCCTCTGTTGTGGCAGCTATGGTTGTTGGCTCTTCTGTAAGAGTGCTGGTTGAAGTCTCAAAAGTAGTCTGTGTGGTCGTCTCAGGAACATTAAATGCCACAGAGACCGGAACGCTGAAGGAGTCAACTCTGCTATCATCATCGAATGAGTCTCTGGTGACATCATAGATAATGTCTGGCTCAGAATAGTCCTTTGGCTCTGTTATTTTCACCTCCTCAATGCTGACAATTGGTTTGTCTCCATTATTTCTGTTGATTTCGTAGTATGGCTTCAGAGGTTCGACGGTTGCCTTCCATCCGGCATATTTATCAAGCTGTTCTTCCACAGTGCTGGCTTTCTGCTGTCCATGCTCATTCACCACTTGATTCTTCAGATCTTCTTTCTTATACTCCTTGTCTTCGCCAAATTGTGATGTGTCAATGTTCTTTTCATAAGATGTAAGCCGACCGCTGGGCACAGTGTGCTCCTCTTCCTCTGCTTTCCCCTTGAAAGTAGTTTCCACCACCTGCGACTCCTCGTACACCTGGTCCACAATCTCGTTGGCAATATCAAGAGTCAACAGTTCTAATTCTTCTTCAGACACGGGCTTCACCACGCTGCCATCTTCAATCTCATTGTTCAAGAACGGCTCAGTGGCCACCTCATCTGGCAGTCGAGTGGTTGTTGAGTGCTTGTCCGCAGTCTCATGCACCTCAGAGTTGGTTTCAGTGGTCACAGTGGTCGACTCCAGGAGGGTGGCAGTTGTGGTGCGACCACTTGTAGTCTCTTGATCCTCACCAACCTCTGTGGTGGTCTGCTCAGGTTCCGCACTGATAGTGGTGGAATGAGCCGTTGGCTCGTAGACTCGTGTTGTGATATCCTCTGACTGCACCGTCGTGATCCTCCCATCCTCTGTGGTCGGCTCATACACAAAGTCTCCCTGATAGTCTGTTCCTTCTGCAGAAGTGCTGGACTCCTGCCTAACACTGGCAGTAGTGGGGTCTTCAGAAATCAAATGTCTCTCAGTAGTGAGAGGCCGTCGTGTTGTGATTCGAAGCCTGGTCTGTGGGTCCACCTCATATATCTCGAGCGCCGGGGCATCTACAGTGACGGGCGGGGCGGCAGTAGTGCTCCTGCGCCTTGGGAGGCCAAACCTCCTGCTGTCTTTCCCGCCAACTCCACCCTCCTCTGCCACCTCCCGATACAACTGGTCAAAGAAGGGCCGCAAGTTCCGCTTTGCCTCCTCTGTTTTCACAATCACTTCAGTGTCATCTCCAGCGGCAGCCTGTGTTGGCGTTGTATTGAGACGACTCCTAAGTTTGAACTGTCCTGGACGCACTGTCGGCTCTACAGAGCTACTCTGACCCAGTCCAAAGCCTTGTTTGAACCTGCCCTGACCGGCCCAGTAGGGCCTCTTCTTTCTTATCCTGCGTCCAAAGCCGGGCAGGGCAGAGTCACCATTTGCTCTCGATGCTTCTAATTGTGCTTTCAATCCAGGCAGTGTCTTGAACTTTTTGAACTTGGATCGGTTTCTAAACCTCCGTGCAAGGTTAAAGATCGGTCCACTGGTGACAACAGTAGCAGAATCATCAACCTCGTCCCCACTGAGAAGATCACCCTGGTAGACAGCAGGTTTGGAATTGACAATTCCTTGTTTCTTCTTCCTCAGCGCCTCCAGTTTATCTAAAGGATCCTGGGTGGTCCGTGCTCCTTTAGTGGACTCCTGCAAGGGCTCAGCAGTGTTTGACGTGGTAGTTGTTGTGGTGGAGCTGGTGCTTGTGGTGGTGGAGCTTGTGGTAGATCTGATTGTTGTTGACAATTCCTCCTCAGTGGTGGTGATTACCTCCACTTCTGGGATGGTGGTTGTCTCCACGGGGCTGGAATATGTCGGCTCCAAGATGCTGGTTGTGGTCTCAGCAAGGGACGGAAGGACAGTCGGGGAGAAGACGGTCGTTGTCTCCGGCTTGGCAACTTCGTCTGCAGGTTGGTAGACGATGGAGATTGTATCGTCATCAACGTCAGGTCCAAGAAAGTCATTGTTGTTCCCTGCTGCAAAGAAGCTGTTGACAAGCTGCTCAGTCTCGTCAATGGTAACCTGGGTCCCATCAGTTGGCTTAATGGTCGACTCAGTGACCAGTCTGAATACATTGGTTGCCAGATGCTCTGCCGGAAGGTGGAATGTTGTGGTTGTCCTTTCGGTTGAAGAACGTGCTTCTTTGAACTCCTTTCGGGCTCCCTTGATCTTGGAATTGGCATAGCCTCTGTCCAATCGTTCCGTCTTTCGGTAAGTCTCCTTCTTTTCTGGCTTCTGGTATTCATCTTCAACAAATTCAGCCTTCTTCTTGTTGCGTAAATACTCTTGGAAGGATGGGCGAGCCTTCTGTAGTTTGAACCTGAAAGAGTGGGGGCTGGCCTTGGGTGTTTCGGTGGTAGTTGAAATCTCTCTGGCCTCGGTCACCACCTGCTCCGGGGTAGGCTTCGGTCTTAGGAATGTAGACGGTCTGCGGTCAAACAAGCTGATCGGTTTCACATTGTCGTCTACTTCCTGTAGCTTGAGCACTTCCTCTGGTGCAGCAGTGACTAAGACAACAGGCCTACGGGTGGTGATCTCCAACCAGGAACCAGGCGCTGGCGAAGCGATCTCCTCCTGTCTCTGCGGCAGGGGTTTGCCCTTATAACCCTTTGGAATTGGTATTCCCTTGGGGGCAATGAACGCCTTGGGCAGAAGCCCTTTGTGCTTGGTAGGGTCCATAAACGGAAGGTCAATCTTGGAGAACCCTTCTGGTGCATCATTGTTTGAGTTGATAACAAAGGCCTCTGCATTATCTTTGTTATTGTTGAGGAAGTTAACCAGATCAGATTGATCGCTCGATCCCAAGTTGGAGTTGCTGCCCACCAGGATTGATAATTTCTCCTTCTCCTGCTGTTTCTTTGGCTTCTTATCGTCTCGATCCCCTGGTGTGAATCCATCAAAGTCCAGGGATACGAAGCCTGCCAGGTGGTCACGCTCCTCACCAGCAAACTGGTAATTCTGACCCAAGATTATCTGCCCGTCTGCACTGCTGTCCAGTTCGATAACTGGGGGTCCAAACTTGGACAAGTCAGGGGCAGGGATGGTCTGGATGGCGTTCAGGCTCTCGAGGTATGATTGTTCCTGTTGTTGCTGCTGTGGCCTCCCAGTGGGGAAAGTTGTCGGCCTTTCAGGCTTCGCCGACTCAAAGAACTTGAAAGGGTTGAAGGACTGGAGCGGCTTGAGAGATGGCACGAAGCCAAACCCGAGGGAAGGATTCTGTGGGCTGGCAGGAACTTTTTGAGGCTTCCCTCGGAACAGGTTGTTCTGGTGAGGCTTGGGTGGGGGCAGCTTTCTGTTCCTTCTGTTACTGTGATCCTGGTGGCCCTGGTAACCATAGTGACTCGGCTTTTGCTGCCCTGGAAACCTCACATCTTGTCGCCTGTGCTGCTGAGGAGCTGGTGGCCTCCTGTGTTGACCCCTGTGTCGTGGATAGGTGTTCACATACACTGGTTCTCCTGTATCCACACGATCATCAGCAAGATCCTGCCGTTGGTGACCAGTATCTTGGCGAACATGGGCCTGCTCCTGCCGTTGATGCACAACTGCTGGGGTTCCAACCCCCTCCTGTGTGAATCTGCTTGCCACCTTCTCCACCAGCGCCTTTGCATGGTCTATAGGCACCCAGTCCCCGTAGTGTAAGGGGATGTCGAGAAATCTGCCCTCTCTCGATGGGTCACTGTATTTTAATGTCCAGGCATTTGGGGCACTGGGTGGGGGGTTGTCCGCGGCTATTGCCAGTGCGGTGACTAGAAGTCCTCCTATGCTCCTCATGGCGCGGCGATGGGCCGACCGCCTTAATGCCCTTCGTCCCCAGCTCCCCCTCTGCTTACCACCCCACCCGCCTCAGGACCTGGGGAGGAATTGTTTCTATTTTCC
>NYWG01000099.1 GCA_002684915.1 Verrucomicrobiales bacterium | reverse complement strand
TTGATGCTCGAGAGCACGCTGTCGGCTTTTATATTAAAAATGGTTATAAGGTTACTGGAAGTAGTTATCTTCTATTTGGCGAAATTCCGCACAGTAAAATGGAGAAGCAAATTGAAGGTTCAGCTTGATTTTTGCTAATTTTAAGTTTCGATTGTATCCCTATTAGATGTCCAAATTAAATTCAAAAATTAAAAATGCACTGGTCAAATTAGCAGAGACTCTGATTGATCAGACCAAGGCGAAGGTCTTGGTTCCCCCTCAGCAGAATGCTGATGGTTTTTGGTTTGGTTCTGGTAACATTATTGAAGCTGAGCCAAACAGCTATTTGTTATGCGGTCGATATCGTAACCATGGTGATTCGCGGACCGGAACAGGTTCAGGAGAGCGTGGTTTGGAGTTTTCTATTTTTGAAGGAGTATCACCTGTAGGGCCATTTAATAAAATCCGTTCTTTTTCTAAAGAGGATTTATCTAAACCTGAAGCTGCCGTAGTTTCAATTGAAGGAGGAAAGCTTTTTCAAGGATCAAGAGGTTTGGAGATGATTGTCTCAACAGAGAAGGCTGTAGATTATCCAAAAAGGTTTGCGGATTTTCAAAAGCTAGGCACAGGTGTATGGTCTATTGATCGAATTGTAGCAGAAACTGTTAACAAGCTTGATAGTTCAACATTGAAAGAGATTCAGTCTTCTCAGGAGGGGGAGACCTTGCACATAAAGGATCCTGTGGTTTTTAATTTGCCAAATCATGGGACAGCACTTGCTTTTTGTAATCACCCCTTTAGTTGGTCGAGTTCCAATACAGGATTGGCGATACGAGCAGAGGGGTCAGATGTGTTTGAATTGCATTCTCAAGCTATTCTTGAGAGAGGTGCAACATGGGATGTTGCATGTGCACGTGTCACTGACCGATTGCCAATGCCAAAGGTTGGTTGTCTTGCAAATTTACCCTCGTTGTCTCTATATTTTTATGATGGGGCTGAGTGTTTACGATCGCTTGATGAAAACGTAAAGGCAGTGAGTAGGCCGCGTGGTTTCTCCTGTGAAGAACTAGGAGGTTTGGCTTGGGGATGGGATTCTGAATTTCCCAAAATACAACGTTTATCGGTTGATTTTCCGTTGTTTGTCTCGCCCGATGGAACAGGTTGTAGCCGATATGTATCCACTTTGGTTACACAGGGAGGTATCATGGCAAGTTGGCAGCAATCACAGCCGGACTTGTCTCAACCTTTAGTGGGTAATTTTTTGAATAAGAAACTTTATGAAGAAATATTAACATTATAATATTATTTTATTCAGAAAACTGTTTTATTCGATTACTATTTCACCAACTTTGCCTGATAAAACTTCATTCTTAGCAATGCTGCTTCGAAAAATTGTTCGTCGTTTTATTCGTATATATTATCCGGTTATTCATATAAGTCATCCTGAACGGCTTCCTAAAAAAGGAGCTACTCTTTTCATTGCTAACCATTCAAACTCTCTGATTGATCCAGTTGTTATTGGTATTACATCTAATAGACCAGTTCGTTTCCTAGCCAAGGCCCCGTTATTTAAAACCCCAGTGTTAGGTTATGTTATGAAAGCGATAGGGATGATTCCTGCGTATCGAGGTCAAGATGACAAGTCGTCCTCTTCTGTAAGGCGAAATGTAGAGTCCCTAAATATTGCTGGAGAAAACTTAGCGAGAGGTTTGCCTGTGGGGATTTTTCCAGAAGGAAAAAGTCATGATTTAGTACACATGGAACAGGTTAAAACTGGAGCTGCTCGGATTGCTCAGCGTGCTGTTGAATTAAGTGACGGTGATGCGCCAGTTTGGATTGTTCCATTAGGTATTAATTTTGAAGACAAGTCTCGTTTTCGTAGTCGCCTTTGGGTTTCAGTCGCGGAACCAGTTGATGCAGCGGTTTGGTTTAAAGAGCACGATGGAAATGCAAAACAGGCAATGCGAGAACTTACCAACATGCTAGATGAAAGACTCAAGTCAGTGATAGTGCATTTGGATGACGCACGATGGGAGCCTTTGCTTAATAATCTGGAATGGCTTGCTCCTGATTTTAAAGATAAAGAAAAGTCTGCGATTGTTTCCCGTATTCAACGACGCAAGAATATTGCTGATGCCATTAATTATTTTGAATCTCAGGACCCCTCCCGAGCAGAGGCAATAACTACTAAAGTGGCAGAGCATAATAAGGCGCTAGAAAAAGAGCGGATTCGGATCAATTCACCTTTGCTAAAGTATTCGGGCATGGTTTTGGCTTTACGCCAGACCTTTAAAATATTGAGATTGATTTTTGGGTTTCCAGCTCTTATTGGTACCTTGCTGCATTTGATTCCTTTTCTCTTGGTGCGTATTACTAGTCCTAAATTTCAACTGCCAGGCAAGGCAACCATTTCATTTTACCGATTGATTTTTGGTTTGCCGTTTTACGGTTGCTGGTATGTTGTGGTTTGGTTTCTTTTGAAGCATTATTTTGACTATAAGATAGCCATGGTAGTTGCTGTTCTTCCATTTCTGGGGATTTATTCATTTCATTATTGGTTGAACGCGACTGAGGTCTTTCAGTCTTTAAATGAGGAAATAAAACTCATGTTCAATGTTAAGCGCTTAAATCAACTTCGTGAAGAAAACAGGGAGATTAAAAAATTAATTCAGATTTTGGGTGATGAATATCGCTCCGCTTTTCCTGATAAATTTACTCTTTAATTTATTGGGGCGCTTCGTGTTTCGCTTTTATATTTCTCCAAAAGTGAGGTTAGTCGTTTAACTACTTTTGGGTGCTTGGCGTAGAGGTTGTTTTTTTCGCCAATATCATTTTTCAGATTGTATAATTGCCCTTTAATTCCATCTTTTTTTGGCTTCAAAGTAGATGGTTTTGAAAATCCGCCACTACCTAGTCCTGGGATGAGTTTCCATTGGCCCTGTCGAATAGCTAGATAACGGCGTGAAGATTGGTGAACTGTTGCTTCTCTAATAGGTTTAGATTTTTTTCCAAGCAGTGCAGGTAATAAGTTATAGCTGTCTTCGCCGGCATTCGAAGGGAGTTTCTGGCCAGTAATGGCAGCAACAGTGGCAATCATATCTGTATGGCAGATAATCTGCTTTGACTCACTGTCAGCAGGTATATTTCCTGGCCAGCGAGCTATAAATGGCATTCGATGTCCTCCTTCCCAAGCATCTCCTTTCATTCCTCGAAGAGGGCCAACACTGCTGTGTTTGTATTTTTCTACATCTTGTGGGTACCAGACCGGACCGTTATCGCTGGTGAATACAAAAAGTGTATTATTTGCGCTATTAGTTTTATCAAGTGCAGCTAATAATCTTCCAACAACCTCATCAACCATTAGGACAAAGTCTCCATAATCCTTGACCGATGATTGTCCTTCGAAACGTTTGGTTGGAAGCCAAGGTGTATGTGGAGCAGGTAAGGCCGTGTATAGAAAAAATGGTTTATTCGATTTTACGGCGGTCTGTATGAATTCTACTGATTTATCTCGAATGATAGGAAGTACATCGATGTGTTTATACCCTGGGGCAATGCCACCACCTCGCCAAAAAGCTCCCTGAATTCGAGTCCATCCTGGTGTGTTATTATCTCCAATTTTTTCAGAAGGAGGGGAGACAGGGCGATCATTCTTGATCCAATAATATGGAGGTATGTCTAGTGAGGCAGGGATGCCGTAAAAGAAGTCGAACCCATGATCGAAAGGCCCCCCACTGAGTTGTTGATTAGCTGAAGGATTTTTCTCATGTTCCACCCCAAGGTGCCATTTTCCAATCATTGCTGTTTCATAACCAGCATTTTTTAGTACCGAAGGCAGAGTGAGGCGATCAGGCTCGAGTAGAGGGCCTCGTCGACTCGTTTTCATTCGGAACGGATATCGTCCGGTCATTAATCCGTATCGTGTAGGGACGCATACTGCTGCTGGAGAATGTGCGTCTGTGAAACGCCGCCCCTCTTTTGCCAAACGAGCCAAGTGGGGTGTATTGATTTTGGACTCTGTGTTATAAGATTGTAGATCTCCATATCCCATGTCGTCTGCCATAAGGAAAATGATATTGGGTTTTTTATTGTTCGAAGTTGAACTGTAAGCCTTTGGTAAAGTGATTAATCCGGCAAAGATCAATATGGATAGTATTAAAGATTTCATTTGTTTTTTTTGACTTATCATTTTTGAGCTGAAAACAAATTTAGATGAGAATTATTAATTCCTCAAACTTTCCGCCATTAAATATTGTAGATCAAGATTCTCTTGATCCCAGATTGATAACTATTCTTTTAGCGCAGGAAAACGGTCTAATAACCTTTCATCGAAGGTCTTTGGATGGCCTTCATTTGATTGTATAGCCCCGGGAGTCGTACGGCCATTTTTTATAGCCATTGCCAAGTCATTCACGAGTTCGAGTACAAGTTCAGGGTGCTTGGCTTGAAGGTTAGTTTTTTCAGTAGGATCTTTTTCCAAATTATATAGCTGTATTAGTGGAAGATTTTTATCTTTCTTTGCGACATTTGGTCTGGGAGCGCTCCAGCCGCCGGAACCAGGGCATAGAGAGAGCTTCCAATTGCCACGGCGAATTGCGAATGAACCATTAATAGAATGATGTATAGTGAATGGTCGTATCGAGGAATCCTTTTTACCAAGCAAAGCAGGTAGAAATGAAAAAGAATCCTCAGCTGCATTATTGGGCAATGATTTGTTGGCTGCTATTATTTCTTTGAGAGTGGCAAATAGGTCTGTAGTACAGATTGTTTGATCGGAAACTGAGCCTGCCTTAATCTTGGCTGGCCAACGAACAAGAAATGGAGTGCGGTGGCCCCCCTCGAATATATCCGCCTTGTGCCCCCTCCAATTGGCGTTTGGTTTGTGCCCTTGCTTGATCAGGTTGGGTATTTTTGCTTGAGGAGAACAGCCATTGTCAGCTGTAAATATAACCATAGTATTTTCTGCCAACTTGTTTCGGTCGACCGCTTTTAATACTTCGCCAACGACCCAGTCGGTTTCCATTAGAAAATCACCATACGAGCCCATTTTAGATTTTCCCTGCCAAGGTTTGGCGGGAACAATGGGTGTGTGTGGACTGGTTAATGGGAGATAAAGAAAGAAAGGTTTGTTTTTTGCTTTGGACCGGGCATCTATGAACTGATTAGCCTCTCGAGCGAAGTCACGCAGACAATTTATAGCCTCAAATTTTTCTCCACTAGGTCCAGGGCGATGAAATGCTTTGGTTACCGTCGCCCATTCTGTTGACTTGTCGTTTTTTAAATATACATATGGAAACATGTCAAGTGATGCCGGGATAATGAAAGACTCGTCGAAACCAATCGCTAGTGGACCACCTGAGACTTTTTTGCTGTAGTCAATCTGCCAACCGTCTCCTTTTGTCGGTCCGGATTTAGCCTGTTTCTTTTCGCCGTTTGGAAGCATCTTCCAGCCAAGCCCAAGGTGCCACTTGCCTATCACCGCTGTGTGATATCCATTTTGTTGTAAGAACTTTGGAACAGTTAGTCGTTTTTCTGGAATTAATGGCTCGGATAATCCCCAGAGTACACCGCTTTTTAGCTTAGTTCGCCAATTGTATCTGCCAGTGACAATTCCATATCTAGTTGGAGTGCAAACTGAGGAGGTTGTGTGTGAGTCTGTAAATCGCATGCCTTCCTTGGCGAGTCGATCGCAGTGGGGTGTTGGAGCTTTTCCTCCAGCATGAGATAGATCCCCATAGCCGAGGTCGTCAGCCAAAATATAGATAACATTTGGTGGGTTATCAGCCTGGAGTTTGCTAATGCTAGCAATTAATAAGAGGGCAACTCCTAATAATTTGTAAAATGGCATGCACATTTCTAACCCACTGTAGTATTGGGTTCAATCTGTGAGTGCTATTGTTTTAGCAGTTGTCTTACGTTATCTAATGAATTTAGAATTCTATTTGAATATTTTTTTTGAATATAGAATTGTTATTGGGAAAAGGTGTTAACTAAAAAGTAATACGAGTTAATTCTTACTAAACCCTAAATTAATGAATGTACACGTTTTTCAACATGTCCCTTTCGAAGGAGTTGGCAGTATGGATTCTTGGTTTAATGCAAGAGAAGCGAAAGTAACTTACTCTAGATTCTTTGAGTTATATCAACTGCCGGATATTACTAATATAGATTTGTTGGTCGTCATGGGAGGGCCAATGAGTGTTACTGATGTGTCATCTTATCAATGGTTAAATGAAGAGAGTGCTTTTATACGAAAAGCTGTTATAACTGGAGTGCCTGTACTTGGTATATGCCTTGGAGCGCAATTGATTGCATATGCTTTAGATGCTCAAATATTTGCTAATAAATACAAGGAGATTGGTTGGTTCCCAGTTGAGTCTGTGAATGATAATTGTGATCTGTTGCCGTTTCCAAAAAGGTTTCCGGCATTTCATTGGCATGGAGACACGTTTGATCTCCCTAAAGGAGCTATTCACTTGATGAGTAGTGAGGGGTGTCAAAATCAAGGTTTCATGATCAAAAAAAATGTCATTGGTCTTCAGTTTCATTTGGAAACTACATCTAAGGAGGTTGAATTAATGATTAAAAACTGTGCAGATGACATGATTGATGGGCCGTATGTGCAATCCCCGACAAGTATTCGAGAGATTACTGTCGAGTATGCAGATCTTGCAAATGTCATTCTGAGTGACACTCTTGATTATTTGACAAGCTAACTTGGCCAAGAGGCGAACTCGGTTTAAGGTCTCTTTAACAGCATGTGTATTAATATGTCCTTAATTAAATTAAATGCATTATGGCTTAATGTAGTCTTTCTTGGTTGTAGTGAGGCTTTTACAGCCGTTCAAGCGGTAGATACAAAACCTAATGACGATGGTTTTGTTAGTATCTTTGATGGTAAGACTTTAAATGGATGGGAGTCGACTCCTGCTAAGAGTGCTCAGGCATGGGAGGTTAAAAACGGTCAGATTGTTGGGACGGGCGACAAGGGGCGTGGCTACCTGACATACAGTAAAAACAAGAACATAGCTGATCTTGAGTTGAAGTTTAGTTATCGTTTTCCAGGGAAAGGTAATAGTGGAGTAAGTATCCGGGCCATACCGGACAAAACTGGTCGGCGGGATTTTCAGAGCTATCATGCTGACCTTGGTCATGTTGGGATTGGTAAACAAGTTTTAGGTGCATGGGATTTTCATACCCCCGGTCGACGTGAACATCGTTGTTTTCTTGGTGATAGTTTAGTTATTGGTAAAGATGATGAGCCCAAAATCACTGCGATCAGAGATGGGCTAGATGTTTCTGAAATAAAAAAAGGTGAATGGAATAATGTTCATGTCTTCGCAAATGGCAATGTGTTTAAATTTTATATAAATGGCAAACTTGCATCGGAATTTACTGAGCATTTACCTAATCCTAAGAGATTGAAAAGTGGAATGATTCAACTTCAATTGCATGATCCAGGCATGGTGGTGCAATTTAAAAACATCAAGTTAAAGGTGCTGAAGTAATGTTGCTTATTTTAGCAGGTTAAGTTTAGTATTTTTTTAAGTATAGGGTTGAGTTCACAATCAGACTTTCGTTGTATAATATATCTTCAAATAATATATAATTATATTTACCTCTGCTCTAAATAGATTGGAAAATGGCAAAATTTTAGATTTAAATTTATGAATACAAGACTCGTTGTTTACTTTCTCTTTTTGTCTTCTCTTTTAGGCGGTATCGCTAAGGAGAGGCCGAATGTATTGTTCATCATGTCCGATGACCATACAGCTCAGGCGGTAGGTGCTTATGCGACAGTGCTGAAGCCTCTCAATCCAACTCCTACGCTGGATACTCTCGCCGCCGAGGGTATGACCTTCGAAAACGCATTTTGCTCAAACTCCATTTGCACGCCGAGCCGAGCTAGTATTATTACCGGTCAGTATCCGCATGTGAATGGTGTCACAGATCTTACAGGTCGTATAGTTCCAGCGAAACAGACTCTTCCTATTATATTTCGTAAGGGTGGATATCAAACAGCTATGATTGGTAAATGGCACCTTAAGGCGGAGCCGAATTTTGACTACTATAAAGTTCTGCCGGGGCAGGGAAAGTATTTTGACACCGAGTTTCGTATACAGGGTGAAAAGCCATGGCCGAAGAACGTTGTGACACATAAAGGAGAGCATTCTTCCGATGCTATCACCGACTCTACGCTGAACTGGTTTAAGACAAAGCGCGAAAAGGGCAAGCCATTCTTTGTGTGTCACCAGTTCAAAGCTCCTCACGATTACTTTGAGAATGCACCCCGTTATCAGGAGTATCTTGCTGATGTGGAGATACCAGAGCCTCCAACGCTTTATGATGTGCCTGACAGCTTCGGTTCCATTGCCACGCGTGGTTACCGAGACGAACTGTTATCGCACATCGGCACTTCGATAGGTTCGCGCAACCCGCGCCGTTCGTATGCGGTGGATTTAAAGCAACGTTTCCCTGAGGAGTTACCAGCTGACTACGAAGTGGATAAGCTTTCTGAGCGTGAGACGACGCGTCTCGCCTATCAGGCTTATCTTAAAAAGTATCTTCGTTGCGTGAAGGGAGTAGACGACAACCTTAAACGCCTATTTGATTACCTCAAAGCTGAAGGCCTTTACGATAACACTCTTATTATCTATACAGGTGATCAAGGTTTTTGGCTTGGTGAAAATGATTATCAGGACAAACGTTGGGCGTACGATCCCTCCATGCGAATGCCTTTTATTGTTCGGTATCCGAAAACCATCAAAGCTGGGACACGAAGTGATGCGATTGTGGAGAATGTAGATTACCCTGCGCTGATGCTTGACTTTGCAGGCATCCCCATTCCGGCAACAATGCAAGGTCTTTCCTTTAAGAGTATTTGTGAAACAGGCCGCGAACCCAAGGACTGGAAGAAGGCAGCTTACTATCGTTATTGGATGCACATGGCGCATCATGATAACCCCGCGGTGATGGCTATTCGTACTAAGGCACACAAACTAGTTTATTACTACGGTTGTAATTATAATGGTGGTTATCAAACCCCGCCTGGGTGGGAGCTCTACGACCTTAAGAAGGATTCCGCTGAACTTAATAATGTCTATGATGATCCGGCTTACGCTAATGAGCGTAAACGGCTGAAGAAGCAATTGGTGAATCTGCGTAAGGCTGTTGGTGATGACGGTAGCCATTATCCTGCAGCTGAAAAGGTCGTGCAGGAATTTTGGGATTACACTGATTCCGATCGTGAAAAGGCGCGTAAGATTTCTGGGGAATACCTTAAACGCCGTCTTCAGGAGTTAAATGATGGAAAGCGTAATCCTCTTACTTGGAAGGGGCGGTGATGAAGTCAAGCCGGAACATTAAGTCGCTTTTATTTCTGTTTTTTGCATTGTTTTGTTTGGGAATTGGAAAGGCGGCGGAGCGTCCCAACATAGTTTTTATATTTGCTGATGATTGGGGGTGGGGGGATCTGAGCTGCCATGGGCACCCTTATGTCAAAACGCCGAACATCGACCGTTTGGCTAAGGAGGGCACGGATTTTCATAGATTCACCGTTGCTAGTGGGGTCTGTTCACCGAGTCGCACGGCCGTGATAACCGGCCATTTTCCGGCCCGCTACAACATTGACGGTCATTTTGCCTGGGTTTCCAGTAATGCCCGCCGCAATATGCCTGATTGGCTCGACACACAAGCTCCATTGCTACCAAGGCAACTCCAGCTTGCTGGTTATCGTACTGCCCACTTCGGCAAATGGCACCTAGCCAATAATATGATTCCCGACTCACCACTACCTAGTGAATATGGCTATGATGAATATGGTGCCTTCAATTGTGCTGGGGAGCAGATGCCCGTACACGAGGATGCCAAGCACACGATTGATTTCATTGAGAAATGTCAGAGAGAGGGTAAACCGTTCTTCATTAACATGTGGATTCATGAACCACACACACCCTTTCATACTCAGCCGAAATACCGTTGGCGTTTCCGCGATCTTAATGAACCGGACAATATTTATGCATCTGTATTATCTCATGCAGACGACCGCATTGGTGAAGTGCTAGATGCATTAGATCGACTAAAACTAACCGACGATACACTCGTTATCTTTACCTCTGACAACGGTCCCGCCCGTGCTAGCCGGCCTACTAAACTTGCGTTGATGCACGACACTGCTACGGGCGCTGGCTATGCCATTGGTGCTGCCAAAGGTGTCACGGGAGGGAGGAAAGGGTACAAAGCAACTCTGTTTGAAGGCGGTGTCGGGGTGCCGTTTATAGCCCGTTGGCCAGGTAAAATCTCTGCTAACAAAGTAGACAATCAGTCCATCTTTTCAGCTGTGGACTTGTTTCCCACCTTTTGCGAACTTGCGGATGCACCGATGCCCAAGGGTTATCGTCCTGACGGAATCAGCCAGATTCGTATTCTTAAGGGAAAAGTAAATCCTCTCCGTGACAAACCATTGTTTTGGAAGATGAAAGCTGCTTGGCCAAGTCCAAAAGGACGTCCTTATCACTGGGTTTCCTATGCTGTCGTTCATCAAAATTGGAAGATGATGATGAATAGTGATTCCGGATATGTTGAGCTCTATGACATAAAAGCCGATCCTCTAGAGAAAAAAGAAATCTCTAATCAAAATCCTGACATTATCAAAAACCTTCTCAAACTAATCGCCGACTGGAAGGGCACCCTGCCCAAAAAGCCCACCGGAAATGTCTTTTCAAAAGAGCGTAATAGGCCTGTGAAAAACACTAAGTTAAATTGATGGAAATTCTTAAATTATTAGTTTTCTTTGTTTGTACTGTTTTAGTTTTTCCAATACCAGTAAACGGTAGTTATAAGCCTAATGTGTTGTTCATTGCAGTGGATGACTTGAATGATTGGATAGGTTGTTTGGATGGGCATCCGCAGGCGGAGACGCCAAATATGGATCGTTTGGCAAAGCGTGGTGTGTTATTCACCAACGCCCATTGTGCGGCTCCGGCTTGTAATCCTTCTAGGGCAGCAGTCTTCAGCGGGTTAATGCCAGCAAGGACGGGTGTATGGTCAAATGATAGTCACAGGATTGATGCAGCGTCGCCCAAGACTGTTTTATTGCCCCACCTTTTCCGCAATGAAGGTTACGAAACGCTTGGTACGGGTAAAATGTTGCACGGGAAAGTTACTGGGCTTTTTGAGGAATCCTACAACGTGAATCAGCGTTGGAGTCCTTTTCCAAAAAATGATGTGCGTTACACTAAGGTCGAGTTGCCAAGTAAAGGGACAAGCAATCCTAGGCATTTGATGAAGGATAGTCTTGGACGCCAAGTGGTTTTGCCTATTAACAGTATGCCATCTGATCGAAAGCCGAATAAGCCAGATGGAGAGTCTTTTGACTGGGGTGGTTTTGATGTTCCAGATACTGATTTTGGTGATACAAAAATAACGTCATGGTCTATGGAAAAGCTTAGAAAAGGGTTGGGGGACAAAAAGCCATTCTTTCTAGGAGTGGGTTATTACCGTCCTCATATTCCGCTTTTTGCACCACAGAAGTATTTCGAAAGGTTTAAGGATGAGCCTGGAAAACTGCCATTTGTTGTTACTGATGACTTAAACGACGTTGGTTCTATGGCTGTCAAGTGGGCTCGTGAGCCGGTCACTGCTGGTAGTCATGAGACAGTTCTAAAGCATAGGCAATGGCGTGCTGCAGTTGAGGCATATCTTGCTTGTACCACCTATGTTGATTACGAAATAGGTCGCCTGCTTGAGACTCTAGACAAAAGTAATGCATCGCTAGATACATGGATTATTCTTTGGAGTGATCATGGGTGGCATCTTGGGGAAAAAGAACACTGGGGCAAGTGGACAGGCTGGGAACGTTCTACAAAGGTGCCGCTAATCGTTGTACCACCCAAGCGACTAGCTAAACAATTTGCGCCCGAGGGTTCACGTTGCGATCAGCCTGTTGGGCTTATAGACCTTTTTCCCACTCTCACAGATGCTTGCGGCTTAAGTACTCCGAATAATCTCGACGGAGAATCACTTCTGCCGCTTTTACGTGATCCTTCCAAGCAAACGGGAAGAGCGCTAGTTACGACTTTTGATAAGGGTAACGTTTCGTTAAGAACCATACGATGGCGTTACATTCGGTATTCCAACGGTGAGGAGGAACTTTACGATCTTAAAAATGATCCAAACGAATGGGCTAACCTTTCAGAAGATCCAAGATTAGCCAAAGTTAAGGAGCGTCTAGCTTTACTAGTCGAATGACTTGGTAGTCTTGCTAAAATCCAGCACCTGTAGTTTTAGTTTTGATTCGGCATAAGTACATGTCCGAGGTTAGATAAAGGGTCGAACCATTGTTACCCCAGGCGACGTTAGCAATGCTTTCTCCGGTGACCAAGCGCCCAAGCAACTCTCCTTTGGGTGAAAGGATTAGCACTCCTCCTGCCCCTGTAGCGAATACGTTGCCTTTCTTATCAACTTTCAGACCGTCACCTCCGCTACGCGGAACACGATCATCTTTTGAAGAATCAAAAAATACTTTTGGAACACCGAGGGAGCCATCTTTTTTAACAGGAAAAGCACGCCAAACGGGATCGCGTCCATCGCTATTTGCAACGTAAAGCGTATTATGATCAGGCGAGAAACCGATGCCGTTAGGACGTGAAATCTCCTTGTATTGCAATGAAACTGTGCCGTCTTTTTCAAGGCGATAGACTCCGCAAAAATCGATCTCTCGCATAGGGTCATTTGCACGTTTTGGGAGTCCGTAAATAGGATCTGTAAAATAGATGTCTCCATTCTTTCGTATGGCTAAATCATTCGGACTGTTGAACCTCTTTCCATTCCAACGATCGGCTAGAGTGACTTTGCCTCCACCCTTGGTGACGACAGATATGCGCCGATCACCATGTTCGCATAGAACTAGTCTTCCTAATGAGTCAAGTGCGAGCCCATTACTGCCTGGCTCTCTACCGTAATCGGCGACGCCCGTGTAGCCTGCAGGCTTCATGAAGTCCGAAGCTCCTACACCCTCCTGCCACTTCATTATTACATTATTTGGTATGTCGGAAAAGAGAACGAATCCGCCATATTTATTATTTTTCTCGGGTACCCAAACCGGGCCCTCTGACCACTCAAACCCTCCGCAAAGAACTTCAATTTTGGCATCCTTTGGGATTAATTGATTAATTTCATTTTCAAAACGGTCTATCCGGCCGATGTGTGCGAAGTTAGTTGTGTTTTGCCCTAAGCCTGCTGCCTCTAAAGCGACAAGCAAAGTTAGTGTTATTAGATATTTCATTCTATTAATTGTTTATTTTAAAGCGCTGTAACTCATAAGTTTAAAATTTCCCGCCATTTGAGAATAGCCGGGGTTGATTTGACTCAAAAGTATGCCAATAAATTTTTCCTTTGGATCAACCCAAAATGATGTGTAGAAGTAGCCTCCTCCGTTGAAGCTTCCTTGAGATTCTGGATGGAGATGTTTTTCGGAGTTAGTAACTACGCCGACACTAAGTCCAGATGCAGTGCTGGATTCAGGGTTCGATTGGTGAACGCCTCGCGAGATCATTTCAACAGTTTTGCGGCCAAGGATTCGTTTGCCATCTAGTTCACCGCCATTGACAAGCATTTGTAGAAAAAGTGCGTAATCTATTGCTGTAGAGATTAGGCCGGCTCCTCCTAGAGCAATTTTGTCAGGATTACGTTTCCACCATTCTGGTTTGTTATTAGGCGCTCTTTCATCGAAAACGCTCTCATCGAACAGAGACAGTTTTCCATCCTTTGTAGTATAGACTGAAGAGATCCTGTCCCATTTGTTTTTTGGCACTGCAAAACCGGTGTCTTTCATATTTAGTGGCGTAAAAATTTCCTCCCTCATGTATTTAGCAAATGGACGACCATCGAGAACTTCGATTACTCGACCAAGAACATCCATGTTCATACCGTAGGTTTGACCTTCTCCTGGTTCGTGAGCTAGAGGAACTCCAGCAAGCCTCTTTATATTTTCTTCAAGACTGATATTTTCCCCAGGAAAGGCGTCGATAATTTTTTCTTTCATATATCCGGCGCGACCTTTGTAGGTGAAAATCGGATAAACAATTCCAGAGGTGTGTGTAAAGAGCTGGTTCATTTGGATTTTTTTCTTTGCAGTTTGAGTGGTGAAAGCTTGTTTTTCCCCATCCCATGACTCTAGTACGGTTTGTTCTTTAAATTCAGGAAGGATTGATCCCAGGTCGGTATACATATTGTATTCTGCTTTTTCAAATAACTGCAACGCGGCCACTGTTGTAATCAGCTTGGACATGGAGGCAATTCGGAAAAGAGT
>NYWG01000098.1 GCA_002684915.1 Verrucomicrobiales bacterium | reverse complement strand
GGTCCATATTTCTGCCAGCTCCCTGAGTTCCAGTTGTTCCCTGCTACCTTGTTCAGAAGCGCTGGACGGCTCTGGACAGGCCGGCTGACAGACGTTACTCCGCTGCCAAAGCCCAACACTTCTTTGCCTCTCCGGGTGTCAGGATCACTGACCCCAACACCACCGCCCAGGCCGTTCCCGCCACCAAAGCCACTCGATACTCCAAGGCCTCCGCTTTGACCTCGTCCTCCAAGGCCAAAGCTTCCTGGTCTTCCCCCATTGCCAAGACCACCTGGCCTTCCTCCATTTCCAGAGCCTCCAGGTCGTCCTCCGTTTCCAGAGCCTCCAAGTTGTCCTCCATTTCCAAAGCCTCCAGGCCGTCCTCCGTTTCCAGAGCCTCCAAGTTGCCCTCCATTTCCAAAGCCTCCAGGTCGTCCTCCACTTCCAGAACCTCCTGGTCTTCCTCCATTTCCAAAGCCTCCAGGACGCCCTCCATTTCCAAATCCTCCAGGTCGTCCTCCATTTCCAGAGGCTCCAGGGCCTCCAAACCCTCCACCATTTCCAGGACCTCCTGGCCTTCTTCCATTTCCAAAGCCTCCCGGTCTTCCTCCATTTCCAAGGCCTCCTGGCCTTCCACCATTTCCAAAACCTCCAGGTCTCCTTCCACTACCCAGACCGCCAGAAGGTCTTCCACTGTTGACTCCAGGTCTTCCTCCAAGACCACCTCCATTAACAGGGCCTTCAGCTCCGCCCCCTGGCCTTCTACCAGCTCCTCCAAAGCCAGTCTGCTGTCTTCCTCCTCGTGGCTCTTGGAATCCGGAGCCATTTCCTCCATTTTGCCTTCCTCCAGATCCAGGCCTGCTTGGTCTGCTGCCTGTGCCAGAGCCCGGTCTTCTTCCATTAGATCCTTGAGCTCCCCCAAAGTCCACAAAGCCTCCATTAGTTGGCCGTCCACCAGAACCTCCTCCAAAGCCATTTGAGCCTGGTCTTCCATTGGAACCAACACCATTGCCTCCAGGTCCTTGTGGTCTCTCGTTCCCAAAGCCAGGTCCTCTTTGGCCACCAGATGCTGGTCGTCCATTAGATCCAGCTCCTCCCGAGCTTCCATTTCCTCCAAATGCATTAGAAACTGGTCTTCGTCCGTTTCCACTGGAGTTTGGATTTCTGGTTGATCCCAACGCTGGCCGCCTCGTTGATCCTGAGAATGGTTTTCTGGTGGACGCTGAAGCTGGTCTCCTTGTTGATCCTGAACCAGGTCTCCTGTTATTTCCTGAGCCTGGCCTATTCGTTGATCCTGCAAATGTAGTTGAACCCGAGAATGGCCTTCTTGTCGTAGGGGAAGCTCCTGGTCGTCTCGTTGAAGGCGAAGCAGGTCTTCTAGTTGATGGCGATGCTGGTCGTCTTGTTGATGGTGAACCTGGTCTTCTGGTGGTTCCTGGTGTCCTATTAGATCCAGAGTTAGGCCTCCTGGTTGACCCAACACCAAAGTTGGCAGGACGTCCTGCCGTTCCAGCTCCAGGAAGGGCCCCATTTCCGACATTTCCATTGAAGCCACCAGAGCCTGGCCTTCTGCTTGACCCTCCGCTGTTGACACCACGGTTTCCACCATTTCCATTATTTGGTCTCCTCCCGGATCCATTGGAACCAAAGCCTCCAGGCCTCTGATTTGGTGACCTGAAATCTCCGTTGTTGCTGAACTGACTGGAGCCCTCAATTCCGTTCGTGCGGAGGCCATTGTCCTCAAGAAGTCTTCCTCCACGGCCGCTGTCAGCTGGACGTGTGGATTTGGTTGGCTGGCCTCGCCCATCTGCTCTGAAACCAGATCCACCCGAGGCTCCTCCAGGCCGGCCCCCAAAGGCCCCAGGCCTGCCCGCCGAGTTACCATTTGATGCACTTGGACTTCCTTGTGAATCACTCCCAGGTCTTGCATCAGACCCAAAGCTCACAAATGGCTTGAGTGTTGTGCCAAAGCTGGCTCCTCCATTGGAAAAGCCGGGTCCCCTTGAAGGTTTATTGCCACCAAATGAGGCTGGCGCTCCTCCGCCATTGGCATTGTCACGTCCAAATCCAGCAAGAGCCTTTTGGTGTCTCTGTTCATCCCTGATGTTGTCAGAGGCTGACGATATGGAGGAGAATGGGCCGTTTGAAAGGGTTGCTGACGTAAAGCCTGACGGAATGACCGAGTTTACGACTGCCTTGTTGTTTGGGCCATTCTTGCTCTTCCCTCTACGGGGAAGCTCGAGCGGGTTGCTAGGCACAGGATATGAGTACCCATCAAGGCTCGCCTCAGCTACGTTCTTGTTCTCACTTCCGAAGTCGACAAATGGCGCCGGGGTTGATGGGTGGTAGGCTGGCAAGCCCGCAACCGGGGTGGACCCGTAAGCCGGCAGATTTGGAGTGGTCGGATTGTATGAGGGTGTGCTTGACACTAACACAGGAGGTGGTGTTGGCTGTCTGGGTGGTAAGACTAGCGGGTTGTTGGGCACTGGATACGAATAGCCCGAGCTTGGCGCCCCATAGGCAGGGATGTTGGGAGAAAATGCTGGAGGCTGTGGAGCAATTCCTCTGAATCCACCATAGTCGATGTTAGGCCTAGGTGCAGAGTAGGAGGGCTGCTGGTACACAGGGCTCTGTCTGATGGGCTCAGGAATTGTGGGCGGCTTGAAGCCCCCATACGTTATTTCTGGCGGGGTTGGCAGTTCCCTGTGCGGCACCGGCAAGTCGTAGCTGGGCCAGCTGTCAGGCAGGGTGGCCGGCCTTCCTGCATCATAGTAGTTGGCTGGCTCTCCATAGTTAGGCAGGCCCACCTCTGGCACAATTGGGCCATAGGTCGAACTCACCACTGGGGCATAGGTTGAGCTGACAACAGGTGCATACGTGCTGCTCACAACTGGGGTCAGAGTTGTACTCACAGATGGAGGTGGGGCATAGGTGGTGGACACAACAGGGGCCAACGGCACTCCGTAGGTTTCGGATGGGCCTTCCACGGGCTGGTAGCTCACCACGGGGGCCGCGGGAACTCCGTAGGTATTAGCCGGCTCCTCATATGGTGGCGGCCCATACGTGGAGCTAATCGCCTGGACACCAGCTGGGCTGCCAGTTACTGACACTACGGGAGAGGGTCCCTCGTCATAGCCTGGTTGTGACAGCGCAAACCCATAATCTTCCTCGGGTGGTGAGGGTGTGCCGTAGGAGGGGAGAGGATTCAAAGCCACAACGGGAGCAGCTGGGACTCCATAGCCCTCGGAGAGAGGGACTGGGGTTGATACGAGTGTCTGATATGTTGGATTGAGAGGGGGCGCATATGTGGAACTGACTGGGGGGGCACCATATGTGGTGCTGACACTGGCTGGGCTGGTGGGGCTATAGGTGGAGGAGATCCCATACTGGGGCACCCCAGGTGTCGAGGGACCTGGGATTGGCTTCCCATTGGGCAACAGTCCGTTCTCGCCTGGGTTGTAGACGGAAATTCCGACGGTGGGTGAACCGTATGCAGCGCCCGGAGCTGCACTGGTTGAGACATAGGCGGGGGTCGTTGGGAAGACGGGTTGAGAAGTAGTGACAACCACAGGGCGGGGGGTCGACGAGGGGTAGGTGAGGGGTGCCTGAGGAGCTGGATAATTGTAGCCATTGTCTTCTGCGGGCAACCCATTGTTACCACCGTATGCAGACAGGGGCTCGACATATGCAGGCTGCGCTGTCGTGGCAAATGTTGCGGTGGTAACCGGTCGTTGTGTGGTGTATGGAGAATAGGCCGGTGCTACTGTGGTCGAATACTGGGCCACTGCCGGAGGGCTTTTATAGCTGTTGCTAAAGCCAGAGCCTGACCCCGGGCCATCACCAATCTGCTTCCCTCCTCTGCCAGACCCTTGATTGCCCCCAAAACCTCCCTGTCCTGGTCTTCCAGCTCCAGCTCCAGCACCAAAGCGGCCTGGTCTGTTTCCATCAAAACCTCAGGCAGCAGGGTTACCACCAAAGTTTCCACTTGGGTTTCTACCAGAGCCGCCGGCACCATTTCCACCGAAGCCATTGCCTGGATTTCCACCAAAGTTGCTGCCTCGATTTCCACCAAAGCTGTTGCCTCCAATTCCACCAAATCCATTTCCTCCATTTCCATTAAATCCATTGGCTCCATTTCCACTAAAGCTGTTGCCTCTATTTCCACCAAAGCCATCACTGTTTCCATTTCCAGCAAAGCCTCCGGCTCCATTTGCAAATCCAAAGTTACTTGGTGCATCAAGATCAAGACCCTTGCCACCCCTGCCAGGCTGTGCAGCCACCTCCAGCCCTTTGCCATTGCTGACCCCATGCCCAGTAATGGTGAGTACCGGCGACTGGCAGTTTTCACAACTGTCCTTCACAACCTTGCCCACCCTTGGGAGCTGTTGTTCCAGGTTGGGGAAGGTGGGATTTGGCTGACGTCCAAAGTTGGGCACTGCTGTTCTCGAAGACTCAAAGCTTGGGATTGTTGGCACGGATGGGAAGGGAGAAACGTTGCCCCCGGGATTGAAGTTCTGAGCAATCTCCTTCCTCGTGGGTAGTTGGGGAGAGACGAGATGGTTTCCACCGTCGTTGTCGCAGCCGGGAACGTTCCAGGGCCAGTCGCAGCGAAGATTTGCCTCATCAAAAGCCAGGCCAAAGGGACATCGGAATTCATAGTGAGTAAAGGTGCCATCCCCGTGGTGGTCCCTGCATGCATAGAACCATCTACAGTTTTCGGGATCAACGAAGAATCCTTCGCCAGGACACACGTATTCATTGCGTGGTATCGGAAATATTTCGGACGATCCATCACATGGGGTGGCCTGTGAGGGATAGACGCACACTTCGTAGCGGTCGTCGAATACCAAGCCGTCTGGGCAGCCGTACTCAAAGATGGTGTAGTCATCCTCGTATTGGTTGAACTTGACACAGCGATAGAAGCGGGAGCAATCTTCTGGATGTCGGTAGTAGCCCTGACGGGAACACTCCAGGATTGTCTGGGAGTTCTCTCTGATGCTTTGGATCCGACCCTCACGGTCCACGATGCGGACAATCCTGAAGGGGGAGACATGAAGGCCTTGTGCAGAAGTCACGGGGACAAAGTTCTGGGCAGTGGCGAGCAGGTCTTGCTCCAGACTCGTCACAATCAGCTGCCGCGGCTTCCTTTGCAAATTCGTGATGACTGCTCCAATGGTGTTCAGCAGCGACTGCTTCCCTTTCCCGCAAACATTGTCAAGGTCGTCGGCATCAATGCTCATCAGACCCACTCCGGCCATGTCTCGCAGTAAGACATATTTTGCTTTGATCTTGAGACTGGTATCGTCATCAAAGGCCAGCCACTTGTGCCCAAGGAAGGCGTAGGGTGCGGTGAGGTCCTCGTCTCTCTCAAGGGTCCAGTTTCCTCTGCTGAGAAGGTGGCACACCTGCTGGTACGTCGTGGTCGACGGTTGGCTCGAAGTAACTGCAGAGCCGGGCAAATTCTTCTCGACGTCCATCAAGTTGAAGGAGTTGCCAAAAGCAGGCATGTTGAGGATGAGCTTGCTTAGGGGAGCTCCAAGACCGAGGGCAACGTCGATTAGTGCGTCCGCGTTCTCAATGTCGGACACACCCATCAGACGGCTGTGATGGAAGGTAACGTTGCTGTACTTCTGGGTCAGGTTTTGCGTGTTCAGCGTGTAGACATCGACGAACCTATTCAACATTTTGAACTCGTAACCTTTCACAAGATTCTCGGGCCTTGGTGCAAGGCGGAGAGCAATAAAGAAGTCTTTTGAGGCCACATCGTCCACATAGTTTTCCTCGTCCTCGCCGAATAGCACGTCCTCGAGAGTGTTCCTTTCATCATCAAGGAAGCTGGGCACGTCTGTTGCAGCTGATTCTGTAGTGACTGCTTGTCTCCTCTCCTCGGACCTTGGCCTCTTCATCCTCTTCCTCTTGAAGCCTCG
>NYWG01000097.1 GCA_002684915.1 Verrucomicrobiales bacterium | reverse complement strand
CTAAATTTCTTGAAATGAAGTTTTTAAATTTTAAAAAATTATTATCTCAAGCCTTAGTGTTTGTTTTGGTTCAATCTGGCGTCGCCCACTCACTAGAGGCAAAGCTTGATGAGAAAACTGGCACGATCACTATTCACCGCGACGGCTTGGCTAAGCCGGTGGTCACCCAAAACGCCGCAGTCGATCACCGACCGTATTTGCACCCGATCACCGGGCCGGACGGCAAGGGCGTATTCACCCAATACAGCCCCGGGCATCACAAGCATCAGACCGGCATCTACTGGGGTTTTACACGATTGAACGGTCGAGACTATTTCCACAATCCCAGAGGCGATTACTGGAAGCGCAAGGATGTAAAAGTAATCGAAGCCAAGGGAGATGCGGTGAAGTGGGAGACTGTCTACGACTTGCTTGATGCTGATGGCAATGCTGTGCTCACCGAGACCCAGAGATGGTCTATGACTTCAAGCAACGATCAGCATGTTCTCAACCTTGAATGGATGGGGACCGGACAAACCAATGTGACTATTGGAAAATATCCTTACGGCGGGCTTTTCGTGCGAATGCCTTGGAAGAAGGGCCTCAAGGGCGAGGCCGTCAACGCCGCGCGTGATACCAACCGTCGGGCTGAGGGAAAGCGGGCAATGTGGCTTGACGTTGGTATGGAGATTGACGGTCGAGATGACTGGGGTCATATCGCTATTTTCGATCATCATAAAAACGGAGGCTATCCTCAGCCTTGGAGAGTCGACGGCCAGCTAGGTGTAGGCCCTGTGAGAGCACGGCTTGGTGACTGGAAGATTGCCAAAGGCAAGACCGAGACCATTCGCCATCAGATTCAGGTTTATGGAGGCAAACTTAACGGCAAAGAATTGACTGATCGCTGGAAAGCCTACACTGGCCAGAGAGGTACATATGCACTTTGGCAACTTGCCAAGCGTGCTGGTCGAGATGCCAAGTTTCTCACTCCTCAGGAGGCGGTCGACAACTCGACTATTGAAGGAGGCTTCACTGTTAACTCGTGGGCCAATGAGCCAATGATCACTCAGCCGATGGCATTCTGCTGGGACGACAAAGGCCGCATGTGGGTTGCTGAGAACCGAGACTATGAAACGCGCGGCCGCGGATTCTCCGCGTCGGGTGATAGTCGTATTTTAATCTTAGAAGACACCGACCGCGATGGAGTGGCTGATAAACGATCAGTATTTCTTGAGGGCGTTCCGTTTCCGTCTGCGATGGCAGTGGGCCTTGATGGACTTTGGTTGGGTGCACCGCCGAACCTGTTGTTCGTTCCAGATCGAAACAAAGATGACAAAGCTGATGTTGACGATATTGAGGTGCGTCTGACCGGGTGGGGCATTCGCGACCGGCACGAGGTTTTAAATAGTCTGCACTGGGGGCCGGACGGCTGGATATACGGCTGCCAAGGCGTGTTCACGCCTTCGGTGGTAGGTAAGCCGAAAGGGGCGGGGAAGCTTTTCAAGCACGATGAGCCATATCCCAAGTCGGTCGAGTTTGAAGGGGAAGGCCAGAAGATTAACGGTGGTGTCTGGCGCTATCACCCAACTAAGGAAGTTTTTGAAATTGTTGCGCACGGTTTTAGTAATCCTTGGGGCATCGACTACGACGCCAAGGGGCAACTGTTCATTACAGCGTGCGTGATTCCGCACTTGTGGCATGTCATCCCCGGCGGATTGTATCACCGCCAGGCGGGTCGTCATTTTAATCCCCACGCCTACAGTGATATCCGTACGATCGCAGAACACCGTCACCGTTCAGCACACGGTGGAGCACGTGTGTATCTATCGGATGCATTTCCAGATGAGTATCAGGGTAAACTTTTCATGGCCAATATCCACGAGCATGCAGTGTTGACTGACGAGTTGGTTCCTAATGGTTCCGGTTACGTTGGCAAGGAACACAAGGATTTCATGCATGCAAACAATGAGCAATGGATTGGCTTTAGTATGGAGATTGGTCCAGCGGGTAACGTGTATGTTCTTGACTGGCATGATGCATTCATATGTGGAAATAATGTTCAGCATAAGGATACTGGTCGTATTTTCCGTCTGGCTCCCAATAAAAGCTTAGCCAAAGACTGGGAGGGTCGTTACGAAGATGTTGAAAAACTTAGCGATGCCAAATTGGTTAGTTACCAGACCAACGCAAGTTCGTGGCATGCTCGTCGAGCACGCGTTGTTCTCCATGGGCGGGCAATAAAAAACAAATTAGATAAGGGTACGCACCGCTTGCTAAAGCAGATGTTCCGCAAAAATAAAAACGTCGATCATCGCCTGCGTTCACTCTGGGCACTGCACATTACTGATGGCTTGAACGAGTCTGATAACTTAAAAAATCTCAACGACGAAAACGAGCATATCCGTGCATGGTCAATTCAATTTCTCTGCGAAGATAAGAACCCGTCTAACCGTGCTTTAAAAAAATTCGGAAGCATGGCCAGTAAGGATTCTTCGCCAGTTGTGCGCCTCTATTTAGCCTCTGCTATGCAACGCATGTCGCAGGACAATCGTTGGGATATNGCTGCCGGATTGGTCGCCCACNCTGAGGATGCTGATGANCACAATTTGCCCAAGCTGATCTGGTATGGTATTGAGCCTCTCGTCCCGGAANACCCTGNGCGCGCCATGAATTTGGCGCAGGTCAGTCAATTACCGTTGGTAACTGAATATATTGCACGCCGAGCCGTAGATGCACGCCAGCTTGAGATACTCTCTCGTGCGCTTGGCAAAATTAAATCTGAAACAACAATCAACAATATGCTCCGAGGTTTTGACGCTGGATTAAAGGGTTTAGATGAAGCTGAGGCCCCTTCTAGCTGGCAAGAAACATACAAAAAAATTGAGAAATATCCCCTTGCAAAAGAGATAGCTCTGATTCTTGGAGATACTGAGACTAACAAAGCTTTAATTTCAACTTTGGATAATTCCAAAGCTAGTAAAGCAGATCGTAGAACGGCTCTTAAGACTTTAGCATCCAAAGAACATCACGCTCTTAAAGACCGTTTATTAAATTTATTAGACGATAGTGATTTAAGTAACGATTCAATAGTTGCCATGGCGTCATATGACGAAAAATCATTTTCGAGCGAATTACTTAATAGGTATTCTAAAATGAATGTTGAAGAAAAGTCTGCTACGATAAAGACATTAGCATCGCAGGCTTCTTATGCGCAAAAATTTACTGACGCAATTAAATCTGGAGTGGTTCCTAGAAATGATCTTCCTGCTTATATAGTCCAGAAAATGCGACGAATTGCTGGACCTAGATTTGTTGATATTTTTGGAAGTGGTAGCTCTATTCCGGTTATAGCGAGTGGTGAAAAGTTTCAAATCACGATAAGCACTGTTGAGGGAAAAATGCTTTACGATATCCAGGAGTTTGAGGTTAAAACTGGAGATTCTGTATCATTAAAATTCAAAAATATGGATTTTCCTCCTCACAATCTGCTTATAGTAAAGCCTGGCAAAGCTGATGAAGTAGCTAAAATGGCTCTTGAACTTGGTGAAAACGGTATCAGTAAACAATGGCGACCTGAGACTCAGCATATTCTGTGGGGCTCTAAAGTTATTAATCATAAAGAGGAAACAGTGATAAATTTTATTGCACCCGAACCAGGGAATTACCCATATGTTTGTACCTTTCCGGGGCATGCAACGTTGATGCGAGGCGTGATGAAAGTTGTCTCAAGAAATATTAAAACGAAGTAAACTGTACTTTTATTCTTATAGCTGAAAGATCAAAAAATCTTTTCAGTAGCTTATTCATATATTTATTTGTATTTACATATTAATAGGGATTTTCATTTGAAATTTTGATTCAGAAACGTTCTTCAGTATTGGGCTAATGGATAATTCAATAAAGCAGCGTCATGCTTCCTTAGTGGAGGAGATTGTTCGGCATGACAGGGCTTATTATGTGGATGCGCAGCCAGTTATAAGCGATCAAGATTACGATCGGCTTTATCGAGAGTTGCTTGATCTTGAATCAAAGCATCCAGAATTGAGCATTTCCGATTCTCCTAGTCAACGTGTTGGTGGGGAGCCTTTAGACGGTTTTGATACAGTTCAGCATGCACTGCCCATGATGAGTCTTGATAACACTTATTCGCAGGACGAGGTGCGAGACTTTATTGATCGTGTGCAGAAACTATTGCCGGATGAATCACTCGACTGGATTGTTGAACCGAAGGCTGATGGGATCGCGATTAGCCTGCGTTATGAGGATGGGCAATTTACATTTGGAGCTACGCGAGGTGACGGTTTTTCTGGTGATGACGTTACTAAGAATCTTCGTACGATTCGTAGTATACCACTCCGACTCCAATCTAACAATGAAGGGGAATTGCCTAGTGTATTCGAAGCTCGCGGAGAAGTAATTATGACGCGTTCAGGATTTAAGAAACTTAATTCAATTCGTGAGTCTGATGGAGAGCCTCTATTTGCTAATCCTAGAAACGCCACGGCAGGGTCCCTTAAACAGTTGGATTCAACCCTTGTATCCAAACGTCCTTTGGACATTGTTCTTTACGGAAATGGAGAAGTGATCAACGGGCCGAAGCTGAATTCGCAATGTATTTTATTTGATGTTCTTGGTGAATTTGGATTCCGAACACCAGAGCATATTTGGCACTGTTCAAGTTCGGAGATGGTTATTTCTGCGATTGAGGAGCTCGACCGTATTAGAGGGAGTTTTGATTACGATACAGATGGTGCTGTTATAAAACTGAACCGGTTTGATTTGCGAGATCGAATTGGCGCAACGGCTAAAGCTCCTCGTTGGGCAATGGCTTACAAGTATGCACCAGAGCAAGCACAGACTCGCCTTAATAGTATTACGATTCAAGTTGGGCGGACTGGAACGCTTACCCCTGTAGCAGAACTTGAGCCTGTCTTTCTTGATGGGTCTACTATAAGTCGAGCTACTCTCCACAATGATGAAGAGATCTTTCGTAAAGACATTCGCGTAGGTGATACGGTGATCGTAGAGAAACGCGGTGATGTAATACCGGGGGTCATTTCCGTGGTTAAAGATTTGCGGCCTCCTAATGCTAAGCCTTTCGAAATGCTTTTCGTTACTGGGAATAAGTGTCCAGCCTGTGGGGGGACGATTCAAAAAGATGAGGAATTTGTTGCGTGGCGTTGTGTGAATCAGGATTGTCCGGCTCAGGCTGCGCAGCGTCTTGAGCATTTTGGAGCCCGTACGGCTCTCGATATTGAGTGCTTAGGCGATATCGTTTCGGATAAACTTATTGAGAGTAATTTGGTGTTTGGGCCATTGGATTTGTTTGACTTAACTTTGGAGCAGCTTGCACCACTTAACCTTGGTAATGCTGATGAACCAAGAATTTTTGGCAAAAAAAATGCCATTAAACTAATGGATTCAGTTAAACGCTCTCGTAAAATGGGACTTGATAAGTGGCTTTTTGCATTAGCCATTCCTGAGCTTGGTCGGACTACAGCTAGTGTGCTTTTTAAATTCCATAAAGACTTAGCGGGGTTGGCTAATTCGGAAATACTGAATAAGGTTATCAAGCTTGATGAATTAACAGGAATGGCTGTTCGGATTAATCCGCGTTCCCGTAAAAACAAGCCAACTTCGGAGGCTGAGAAAACCAAACGAGAGAATGATTACTCGCAACTTGTTGATGAAATATCCAGAGTGGCGGAGTGCTTGGTTAAGCTTGGTTTTGCTTCAATTACAAAGTTGAATGGAAATCATCCACCGAATTATACCACAGAGGTTGGCCCTTCTGTAGCTCGTTCTGTACTTGCTTGGTTTGGCTCTGAGAAGGGATGTGAGACGCTCGCTCGTCTAGTTGAATTAGGTATAGATCCTAAAGGTGCAGATTCAAGTCAAAGTAATAATAAGGGTGTATTTGCAGGTAAAACGTTTGTGATTACTGGAACATTGAGTGGGATGTCGCGCGAAGAGGCTAAAGCCAAAATCGAAGCTAATGGTGGGAAGACTACTAATAGCGTGAGTAAGAATACTGATTATCTACTTGCTGGTGAAAAAGCGGGGTCCAAACTGTCAAAGGCCGAGTTACTTGGTGTTTCTGTTCTGGATGAGATTGGATTTCTAAGTCAGATTGATTGATGGATCATGCAAAGATTTCATTAACGACGTTCCCATGAACGTTTGTTAGGCGGCGTTCTATTCCATTATGGTAATAGGTTAGTTTTTCATGATCCATTCCCATAATATGTAGGACTGTTGCATGAAAGTCGTGCCAGTGTACTGGATTTTCAACTGTCTTCCAACCGATCTCATCGGTTTGACCGTAGCTGGCCCCGCCCTTTACCCCGCCTCCTGCTAGCCAACAGGAAAAACCATACTTATTATGGTCTCTTCCAGGCCCCACCTGATTAGCTTTTGACTGTGCGAATGGTGTTCGGCCAAACTCGGTAGTAAACAAGACAAGTGTATCATCAAGCATGCCGCGTTGCTTTAGATCGCGTAGTAGTCCGGCAATTGGCTTGTCGATTCGCCCAGCTTCAGCTGAATGATTTTCTTTTACATTTTCATGAGCATCCCAACTTGAACGGGGTGATCCGGCTATTGGTCCGCCCGAGTAGATTTGAACAAATCGCACTCCTCCTTCTAGTAGACGTCGTGCCAGCAGGCAGCGTCGGCCAGCATCTTCAGTACGACTTTCATTTAAGCCGTACATCTGCCGGATATGTTCTGGTTCGCCGAGTATGTTACTTACCTGAGGTACGGATAACTGCATTCGTGCTGCAAGTTCATAGCTTCTCATTCGGTTGCTTAAGATCGAATCTAAACCGATCCGGTCAGCATGACGCGTATTAAGCCTTTGCAAAAAAGTGCGAGCTGCTTTGTCGGATCCTTCTGGTTGGTCGACAGCCGGGAATAGGTCGCGTACCGGTGTCTTACCAGTTCTTAACTCTACTCCTTGGTATTGAGATGGGAGAAAGCCGCTAGTCCAGTTGGATGCTCCACCGTTTGGGCCTCCACGTTTGTCGCCTAAAACCACAAAAGCAGGTAATGTTTCAGATTCACAGCCTAGCCCGTAAGATACCCAGCTGCCTGCTGATGGAAAACCGTTAAATTCAAAACCGCTGTTAGCAAAAAACAAAGCAGGTGTGTGGTTGGCAGAATTAGTGGTCATGGATCGAATGACTGTCATTTCATCTGCCATATCTGCGATGTTGGGAAACATGTCGGACAGCCAAAGACCGCTCTGACCGCGTTGCTTGAATTTGAAATCACTCCTGCGTAATTGGCCGACCTGTCCAAAGAAAATGTCTGGTTTCTCGTTCGATCCAAGCGGCTTGCCATGGGCCTTGTCTAGCCCTGGTTTGTAGTCGTAAGAGTCGACATGGCTCATGCCGCCTACAAGGCTAATGTGAATCGCTCTTTTCGCTCGAGGTTTGAAATTTGGAAAAGATGTCTGGTTGAGCGTACTAGCATGAGGCTTGGAATTACTCGTCAGTAGGCTGGTAAATGCAGTGGCTCCAATCCCTCGGATTCCCCAGTTAAAAAAATCTCGTCGCTTCATATTGCCCATATCTGACATGTTAGTTAATAATTACAAATTCATTGCTGTTAAACAGTGAACGACAGAGTGTGCTTAACCCGTAATCTTTGACTAACTGTTTAGCTAAAATCATTTCTTCAAAATCTGGATTTCGTTGAAGTGTATCTAGAAATGCATGTTCTACCTGCTTGTCAAGATTTCCATTCGACAACATACTTATTCGGTTTGCCATAGCCTCTGCTTTATTCAAAATGAATTTATTATTTAAAAGTGCCAGTGCTTGTAGTGGAGTGGTAGTCACGGCGCGTCTTGGGGCTGTAGTCGAGGGGTCTGGGCAGTCAAAAGTGTCAAGAATTGCGCTTCTTCCTCCCCTTGGGCTAAAACGATAAACAGTGCGCCGGTCGTATTCACTGCCTTTTGGGTAAATCGGTTCATAGTATGTGGTGCCACTGAGTGGGGTGACTGAGACATCACGAAAACCGGGGCCTCCCATCTTAAGATTTAGTTTTCCGGAGACATCAAGTACTGCATCACGCAGTGATTCTGCATCGAGCCTGACTGGTGATTTTCGCCAAAGCAAACGATTTTCGGAATCAATAGCTAGCCCTTCTTTTCGAGGAGTAGCAGCTTGCCTATATGTACTAGAGTTTACAATTAATCGGTGTAATCCCTTTAGTCGTTGACCATTAGATTTGAATTCTGTTGCTAGCCAGTCTAGCAATTCTGGATGGCTTGGACGACCTCCGTTAAATCCAAAATCGTTGGGGGTCTCCACTATTCCTGTCCCAAAGTGATAATGCCAAATACGGTTAACGATAACTCTCGTAAATAGTGGGTTCTCTGGATGTGTGATCCATTTTGCCAACTGTTTGCGTCGGTCACCATCGGAGGCATCTGCCTTGATTCCAAAGTCACTACTAAACGTCCGTAGCGCAGAAACAGCTCCTGGACGAACTATTTCGCCTTCATCCATCGCGTTACCACGTTTTAATAATCGGACTGTGCCGGGGTTACTTCGAGCGGCAACTGTATAAATTTTTATTTTTGATCCCTTTCCTAATTCTTTTTTACGAGCAATGAGTCCAGTCAACTGATCCTTAATTGCCATACGTTTAGTCTGGTTTGTTTTTGAAAGTGCTGCGACTAATTCTGATTCGCTTAGGAATGTTGATTCAACTCCTGCTGAGGCCGCAATTTCGTTTGGCTCAAGTGCTCTATCGTAAAGTTGGGCTCGATGAATCTTTCCGTTTAAATAGTTGTTGCTGCCGCCTTTGTGCCGCATGCCAAATATTACTTGCGAACTTCCCTTGGGGAACTCTTGTAATTTGGTCTTGTAAGGTTTTCCGTATGGGATTCCATTACGATAACCGATAATAGTGCCATCTTCTTTATACACTATTGCGATGTGTACCGGCTGCTTATCGGCAATATTTTCCTCTGTAGCTCCGAACGATTTAGTCCGGCTATAACCATTACTGCCTGACATCCATCGGCGTGTATCACGCTCGGCAAATACGATGGAATCGAATGTGGTTCCATTGAGATTTTGCAATCCAATCAGACCTCCCCCTTTTTGATTTAGGTCACTCAGTTCAACCCATGCCTCTAGTGTTTTGGCTCGAAACGATTTCTTAATAGAGTTTGTTTCAAGCCATCCTTCACGACCGTCCACTAGAAGGGCACCCCCAGAAATCCGAGCGCTTCCTTTTACCGTTCCATGAAGGTTGCCAATACTATCTTGAAGATTGGTATCAAACTCCCATCTAGCAAATGGTTTTGGGGGTTCAGGCATAGGAGGTTTTTCACTTTTATTCCGTTTAGCTAATGCACTTTGACGCCCTTGGTTTTCAATTAATGTAAGTTCCTTGCTGAAAGATTCTATTTGTTTCTGTAGTGTTTTGCGTTGGCGATCAAGTTCCGGGTCTGAGACCTTCCTTTCTCCATGGAACACGCCAGCGATTGAGGAGGTTAATTGGTAGTATTCTTTCTGTTGAATGGGGTCGTATTTATGATTATGGCATCGGGCGCAATTAATTGTTAATCCGACAAATGTTTGACCGACAGTTCCGATGATCTCTTCAAGTTCATCCTGACGTGCCGTTTTTTTCATGAATTCACTGCCTCCTACAACTGTGTTGTGCAATCCAGCGACAAGAAAACCAACTGACTTCTGCCCATCCGGGTCACCGGGTTTCATAATATCCCCAGCAATCTGCATTCGTACAAATTCGTCGTATGGCATATCGTCATTGATGGCTTTGATTACCCAGTCACGATAAGGCCAAAGGTTGTTCCTTGTGTTGTTTCGTTCAAAGCCGTCACTCTCGCCGAATCGTGCAAGATCTAGCCAATGGCGTCCCCATCTTTCACCGTAACGCGGCGAACTGAGAAGATCCTCAACTATCTTTTTATAGGCTTCATCACTGGGGTTAGAAACAAATTCTGCTACCTCTTTAGCTGATGGGGGTAGACCAGTAATATCAAAATATAACCTTCGGATTAATGCTCTTGGGCCAGCTGGACCACTAGGTGTTAATTTTGCTTTTTTAAGTTTGGCTAGTATAAATGCATCGATTGGATTGGTTATCCATTCAGCTGAATTTGAAACAGCTGGCTGGCTGGGGCGTTTTGTAGGTTGTAGCGACCACCAATCATAGCCGCCGCGTTTGTTTGTGGTGAATTGGTATGGGTCCAGTTTTATTTTGCTTCCCCAATTTGCCCCATCTCTTATCCATTCTAGAAGTAGTTTTTTTTCTTTTTTATCAAGTGGGTTTTCCGGCGGCATTTCATGTTCTTTTACTTTAATCCAAAGTAGGCTTTCCTCCGGTTTTCCAGGTACAATAGGGGCTCCTTTTTTGCCTGCTTCGAATGCTGTGTCACGCTGAGACAAGTTTAGTTTTCCTTTGAGATCGAATCCATTATGGCACTCAACGCAATTCCGAATAAGTATCGGGGCTATATCTTGGTCGAAGTCAGCAGCATGAATTGGAATGGGCCCTATTGTTCCGAGAATAAATAAAATGAATCTTAAAAAAAGATTATTTAGACCATGCAGCCGCATAATGTGATAAAAAGTAAAGTGCTTGGAAAAGCTGCCTGAATATTGGCTTCGCGAAAAGTGAAAATAATTATTTTTGGAGGTGCACGAAAAGCTTTAGAAGAAGTGGCGGAGAGAGAGGGATTCGAACCCTCGATAGGCGTTAACCTATACTCCCTTAGCAGGGGAGCGCTTTCGACCACTCAGCCATCTCTCCGAGCAGGCCGGGCAGCTTGGCTAAGCAGGCTTTGTAGGTCAAGCTGTCATTGACTAGAAAATAGGTCAAGCTGTGGTGAAGGCTTAATTTTAGATAAGGTATCTCGTTCTGCTGATTGTCGAGAGGTATAGCGAGTGCTGCCATCTGGCGATAATTCGGTGTCCTCTAAATTTTTTAGAATATCCTTAGCTCGTTCAATTACGGGGCCTGGTACTCCGGCTAGTCTTGCCACATGTATGCCATAGCTTTTATCCGCGCCGCCTTCGATTATTTTATGTAGGAATACGATTTGGTCATTCCATTCACGGACAGCGACATTAAAGTTTTTTAGTCGTGGCAGCCGTTCTGCAAGTTCAGTTAATTCGTGATAGTGGGTTGCAAAAAGTGTTTTTGTTCCTATCTGATTATGCAAATGTTCCAAAATAGACCATGCTAGGCTAAGTCCGTCAAAAGTGCTTGTTCCTCTTCCAACTTCATCGAGAACTACAAGACTACGGCTAGTGGCATTGTTTAAAATGTTTGCTGTCTCACTCATTTCAACCATAAATGTTGATTGTCCGCGCGAGAGGTCATCACTGGCTCCAATTCGGGTGAAGATTCGATCAGTTAAATCAATTCGAGCTTGTTTTGCAGGTACAAAGGCGCCTGTGTGGGCGATTAAAGTCAATAAGGCTACTTGTCGGATATATGTGCTTTTACCTGCCATGTTTGGCCCTGTGATTACTGCGATCTGCTGCCCTTTACATTCTAATCGAGTGTCGTTTGGGACAAACGGATCTCCGACCATGGATTGTTCCAAAACAGGATGTCGACCTTCGTCAATATGTAACATTCCTTCGTCACGAATATCTGGGCATACATGACCATGTATGCGGGCATTTTCTGCAAATCCAGCGAGCACATCTAATTGGGCCAGTGCAGAGGATATCTCCTGAATTTGCGGTAGCCATTGCAACACTTGTTCACGTACCCCTTGAAATAATTCATACTCGAGTTTTTTACTACGTTCCTCAGATCCTAGAATTTTGCCTTCCATTTCTTTGAGTTCGGGTGTGATGAAACGTTCAGCGTTGGCTAATGTTTGTTTGCGTGTGTAATGTTCAGGTACTTTTTCCAGATTCGCTTTGGTGACTTCGATGAAATAACCAAAAACAGAATTAAATCTGATCTTGAGCGATGTGATGCCGGTTTTCCCCATCTCTTCCTTTTGCAGTTTTGCAATCCAGTCCTTCCCTTCTGTTGCTCCAGTCCGCAGTTCATCAAGTTCAGGATTGAAACCTTTACAGATAATTCCCCCTTCCTTTAGCGCCATAGGTGGATCTTCAACTATAGATCGCGATATTAATTCTGTAACTTCTGGTAAATCATGGAGTTGACTTCCAAAGTGGTTCAGTAGCGAAGGGGTCTCGTTGGGTTCTTTTTCAAATATATTTTTGTTTAAGGTAGGGTTTATGGGGTTATCTATGGACTGCACCTCATTAATCATAGTTCTTAGGCTAGGGATCTGGAGGAGTGCCCCATACAATTGTACTAGATCTCGCGCATTACCGGAGCCGATACTCAGGCGACTAATCATGCGCTCTAAGTCGCGTACTTCTTTTAAGCTTTCGCAAAACCGATCTAGTATTGTGCTGTTATTTATGAATTGAGCTATTGCTTCCTGTCTTTTTCGTATTGGTTCTACCGATGATAAGGGTTGAGTCAGCCAATCGCGTAGCCTTCGAGCTCCCATTGGTGTTGAGGTGCGATTTAATGCGCCATAGAGAGTTGCTGGCTTGGTGGCTTCGCGATGCAATGGTTCAAGTATTTCAAGGTGTTTGAGTGTTGCAGCATCTAGAACTAAATAGTCTGACACTTCGTAAAAAGATAGTTGTGTGAAGTGTGTTACATCGCGGCGGAGATGTTGACTAACATAATGCAAGGCCCCTCCGGCAGCCCCTGTTGCTGCTATATGCTCTTTGAGTCCAAAGCCATCTAAGGCTGCTACTTTAAAATGATCTTTAAGTGTAAATTCGGCAGTTTCGACTGCGAATACCCATCCCTCGTAGCTGTTTAATACACTCACGTTTGGTTCGATTAGTTCAGCTAATCGTTTGGACTCCTCAGGATAGATTACTTCTCCAGGGTTGAGTCGTTCTAACTCAGCTATGACTGCATTTTCACTTTCTAGTTCGGTTACCTTGAAATCGCCGGTAGTTAGATCGATTGCTGCAACACCAAATCGATTTCCAGAGACCGCAACAGCTATTAAGAAATTATTGCGCTCTGCTTCAAGCATTCTCTCATCAAAGTGTGCCCCAGGACTGATGATTTGTGTGATTTCTCTTTTAACTAATTGCCCAGGTCTGGCGGTCTCAATCTGGTCACAAATTGCCACTTTACGACCAGCTTGAAGTAGTTTGGCCATATAGTTACTAGTGGCGTGGTATGGGATTCCACACATTGGGGTTTCCCCTCGCTTGGTTAGTGCAACGTTAAGGATACTGGACGCTTCTTTGGCATCCTCGAAAAACATCTCGTAAAAATCTCCGAGACGGAATAGTAGAATCGTCCCAGTCGGCAGTTGGTTTTTGCACTGCCGGTACTGGGCCATCATGGGAGTCAATTTCACCTCCTTTGCCACCTCAGGAAAAATTAAAGGTCACACTTGAATCGGTCGAGGGGAAGATATCCACAATTCTTGTATTTTTGATAATAAGAGCAAGTTCCAATTGGGAATAACTATGTTGATAACAGTTGAGAAAGTTTTCAACTTCTCTAAGTTGCAATAAGCAGGGGTTTCCGGTTCTATTTAGTTGTGCCTGATGTGATTGAGACTACCTATTCGCCCTCGGCTGACTTGAAGAATACACCCCGTCGGAGGGAGGATCCACCGGTAATTCCATTGGGGCGAACTCCACCGCATGATCTCGCTGCCGAGCAAGGTGTATTAGGTTGTATTCTTCTGGATACACGTCAGAACCTTCCTGATTGTATAGAAAAAGTAAAGGATGAGAGTGTGTTCTACGATCTTCGACATCAGGCAATATATGCTACAATGGTGGAGATGTTTTCTCGCAACGATCCAATCGATATTCTTACTCTATCACATCAACTTCGTGCAGCAGGTGAATTTGATAATATCGGTGGTGTGGCTTATCTGACCGAACTTCAGGATAGTGTGCCATCTGCAGCAAATCTGGAATATTATTTTGATATTGTAAGGGATCGAGGCCTCCTTCGGCGGATGATACACACATGTACTCAGGCGATTTCTGATGCATATGAGGAATCAGGAGAGGTAGAGCGATTGATCGGTGAAGTCGAACAAGCGGTTCTAGCAATAAATAATGATCATAATATAGCAGATACTCCTGACATTAAGACACACGTAACAAAGGCGATTGAAACGATTGAGGAATATTTTACAAATAAAGGTGCTAGTACTGGGGTGGAAACCGGTTTTACCGATCTAGACAAGATGACCACAGGTTTGCATGCAGGTGAAATGATTGTAGTGGCCGCTCGACCCAGTATGGGTAAAACGTCATTAGCGATGAATATTGTGGAGCATGTTGTCCTAAATGGGAACTTGCCAGTCGGAGTATTTAGCTTGGAGATGTCTGCTGATTCTTTGGTGATGCGTATGCTATGTTCTTTGGCTCGTATAAACCTTCGTGATTTAAGAGATGGATTTCTAAAGAATTCTGATTTTCCTCGAATTCATGAGGCTGCTAGCCGTTTAACTAAATCTGGTTTGCACATTGACGACACGGCTGGGCTTTCGATTATGCAACTTAGTGCTCGGGCGCGAAGGTTGTGGCAGCAGCATGATATAAAGCTCTTTGTCATTGACTACATGCAACTGCTTCATTCTACTTCGCGGAGGGCAGGAGAGAATCGCCAACAGGAAATCGCTGAGATTTCTAGTGGTATTAAGGCCTTAGCCAAAACGCTTGGAGTGCCGATTATTGTTCTTAGTCAGCTTAATCGCGAACTAGAGAAGGACAAAAATCGTAAGCCGCGGTTATCTGATCTACGTGAGTCCGGTTCTATTGAACAGGATGCTGACTTAGTAGGCTTGTTATACAAGCCGGGTGGAGTTGATGAAGATACGGATGATCCTGAGAGTGAAGCTAGGCCAGTCAATCTTCTGATTGCGAAGCAGCGCAATGGCCCGACTGGGGATGTTCCCCTGACATTTTTAAAGGGTTACACACGGTTTGAGAACGCAGCTAAGTTCAATCCCGAAGACCTCCCGCAGGATGACTAGCCTGAAGGGAGAGATATCTATGTTCAGCCAAGTACTTTGTGGGTTGCTATTTCTTGTTTTTCTTTTTTCACCTAATCTAGTTGAAGGTCAAGTCGCTGGTTCTGCTCCTACAAAGTTAGTCAGGGAAATCGTTCTTCACCATAGCGGCCCTGTTGCGGCTAGTGATCAGCTTATTAAGGCTCATATAAGACTCAAGCCAGGCCAGCCTTTTAATCCAAAGACTACTGATGAAGATATCACTAGTCTTATGGGTACCAATTTCTTTATGAATGTTCGTGTCCGAGTTGAGGATACAAGGGAAGGAGTGGTTGTTCACTATACTTTAATCGGTTTGCCAACTGTGATGGAGATTCGGTTTGATGGGAATATTGGAGGTCGCAAGTTTCGAGACACTAAATTGAGAAGAAAGATTCGATCCCGTACAGGTGAAACACTTAATGGGATGCGTTTAGCTGCCGATAAACAAATCCTTATAAAGGAGTATCAAAAAGCAGGCTATCACCAAGCTTCAGTCGAGACCCAGATTGAGCGAAATGAGGAATTAGGGGAGGCTGCAGTTACTTTCCAAGTTACACCTGGGACAAAGGTAAGGATTGCTGACATTATCTTTGATAATGCAAATGCATTTTCTCAACGGGAATTAGGTAAGGTTTTGAAAACACGGCGTCGCTGGTGGTTGTCATGGCTGACTGGTAGTGGGAAGTTCCAGCAAGAACAGTGGGATGAAGATCTTGATGAGTTAGTTAAATTTTATCAGTCAGAGGGTTATATTGATTTCAAAGTTGAAGAGGTGAAATTTGAATATCCGAAAGAGGATCGAATGGTTATTAAGCTCAATCTTTCCGAGGGATATCAGTATAGGGTTGGACAAGTTACATTCGAGGGGAACAATATACTTTCAGAGAGTGATATTCGATCTGGCAAAGTAACTTTTCAGCAGTTTGTCCGGCTATATATGACTGAGGGAGCTGTTTTCACCCCGCAAGGTTTGGTGGATGATGTTCGTGCTATTACAGATTTGTATGAGATGGATGGTTATTTGGATGCCAATGTCAGGGTTTCCAAAAAATCAAATACGGATTCCGGGGAAATTGATATTAATTATATTATCGACGAGCAGGAACAAGTGGAGGTGGAAAAAATTGAGATTCGCGGCAATACCACTACCAAGGACAAAGTAATTCGTCGTGAGTTGGCAATTAACCCTGGTGAAGTGTTTGACATGGTAAGTGTCGAGCTGAGTAAGCGCCGTTTAGAGGGCACGGGATTATTTGATAAGGTAGAAACACAGGTTGAGCGAATTGAAGAATTACCCAATAAGCGTAATTTGGTAATTGGTGTTACAGAGGGCCGTACCGCTAATTTAATGATGGGTTTTGGTTACGGTTCTATTATGTCCCTTTATGGGCAGGTTGGTTTTACTCAAGGTAATTTTGATTTGTTTAATCCTCCATATTTTACAGGTGGAGGCCAGAAATTCCGGCTGCAAATTACGGCTGGGAGTAGGCATGAGGATTACATGGTCACTTTTGAAGAACCTTATTTCCTTGATCGTAAATTGAGACTTTCTGTGGATCTGTATCATCGTGACAACCGTTTCTATAGCAATTATTTCAATCAAAAACAGACCGGAGCAAAACTGGGGCTTTCAAGAACTTTATGGAACGATTTTACCTATGGAGGTATTAATTACACTATTGAGAAGATTGGCATTCATGACAGATCATATTACTCCGATATTCTTCGAGAGCATGATATGATTCAAACTGGCTTAATTCATCCCGATACTCTTACAGGAAATCCATTTGATTGGTATTACGATAATGCTCGTAAGGATGAAGGTGAATACTCTGAGTTGAATCAGGATCGCTTAGTGTCAAAGTTTGGTACATTTTTAACCTATAGCACGCTGAATCACGCCTTGATGCCTAGTCGTGGTCAGCGTACTCAATTGTCTGCTGAAATTGCAGGAGGCCCGTTTGGTGGTGAAACTGAGATGTATCGCCTAGAACTTGAAAGTGCTTATTATCTACCAGGTTTTTGGCAAGGACATGTCCTTGAGATTATTGGTCAGGTTGGAGTAGTTGATAAATTTGGAGGTAGTGATCGTGTTCCTTACTTTGACCGGTTTTTCCTTGGTGGTAGTTATAATATGCGCGGATATGATTATCGAGATATTGGTCCCCGACTGCAGAAGTGGAAGGTTGGCCGAGAAATGCATGAGGGACAAGAGCGTTATGGATACTTTGTAGATATTATGCGGGATGGTGAATTGGTTGAAGCAAACAAATTTATTCCAGTGAATAATTCTCCATCTGAATTCCCTTTCAATGGAAATCAAAATGCAATTTACCATCCTGGAGATGGTACTAAGTGGAATCCTGTTGTGATAGACGGTTCTGAGCCATTAGGTGGAAGCAGTTATTGGTTTAGTTCTCTTGAATATACTATTCCGATAATACAGCAACTACGATTTGCTGTTTTTTATGATATTGGCATGTCTTATCTAGATCCATACGAATTTGATTTTGGTGAGTATGCAGACAACTGGGGTGTAGGTTTACGTCTTCAGGTGCCAATGCTTGGCCCTTTACGGTTGGACTATGGCTTTCCTCTATCGCACCCCGATTATGCTGAAGGAAGTGGCCAATTTCATTTTGGGGTTGGATACAACCGTAGTTTTTAACAAATTTATAATGAAAGCAAAACCAACTATGATCCGTTTGTATTTAGCTAAGTTAGTGACGTTGATATTCACATTGGCAGTTTTTGCTGGCACGGCCTATTCTCAGGAGTCGCTTAAGATTGCAACAGTCGATATGTCAAAAACATTTGATTCTTATTGGAAAACAACACTTTCGAATAAGCAAATAAAGGAGAGAGAGGTTGATTTTAATAAAATCGAGCAAGGTATGGTTGATGATATTAAACTCATACAAGAGGAGTATTCCAGACTTGTTCAAAGTGCTCAGGATCCAGCTAATTCTGCTGCTAAGCGAGAGGAGGACGGCAAACAAGCAAGGTTAAAAGCTGCAGCCAATGATAGATCATTACGAAGTCTTTCGGAGTATAGACAGAACAAACAGCGTACGATGGGTGAAATGCGAGCACGTTTAAGTAAGGCTCGTGTTGATGAAATTAAGGAGATTATTTCTGCAAAAGCTAAGGAGGGTGGATATGATTTAGTTGTTAATTCTGCGCAAAATGATACAGCTCTCATTCTTTATACTGTTGGAAAAAATGATCTTACACAAGAGGTCATAGCGGAGTTGAATAAGGAAGCGCCAGATGGATACAATGTAAAGAAACCCGGCTTATCAGTGCCAGAGATAGATTCTGGTTCATCGGAAAAATAAATTGCTGTTATAAACAAAGAAACACCGGTGATAACCGGTGTTTTTTTTGTGATAACACAAAATTTTGCGATGGATAAATACTATAAGTGAAGAGGTTCCCCCATAGTAACGTGGGCTGCTTCTCTTAAACCTTCGGACATTGTTGGGTGTGCGTGGATTGTACGGGCTAAATCTTCCGTACTGCCTTCAAATTCCATTAATAATACTGCTTCTGCTATTAGTTCTGAAGCATTGGTAGATAGAATTTGTACTCCAAGCACTCGATCAGTTTTTTTATCGGAAATTATCTTAGCAAGTCCATCTGAATGGGCACCTGCGACAGCTCGTCCATTGGCTTGAAAAGGGAAAACGCCAGTTGCTGTTTCAAAGCCCTTATCTTTAGCTTCCTGTTCTGTCAGACCCACCGCAGCAACTTCAGGTGAAGTGTAAACAACCCAGGGAATAGTTTTATAATTCACTAGGCCTGCCTTACCTGCCATTCTTTCTACAACAGCTATTGCTTCTTGTTCTGCTTTGTGAGCTAGCATTGGGCCAGCTACAACATCGCCGATTGCATAAATCCCGGGAATATTTGTTTGCCAATCGGCGTCCGTCCGAATGAATCCTCGTTCATCTAGTTCAATCTGCAATTCGGTTACTCCTAGATCATTAGTGTTAGGTTTACGTCCAACAGCGACGAGTACTTTTTCTGCTTCTAATTCAATTTTTTTATCTTCTTTTGAGACAGTTAACTTGATGCCGGTTTCGGTTTTTTCAGCTGATTCAACAAGGGTATTAAGATGAAATTTAATGCCCTGTTTTTGAAGAAGTTTTTGAAGTGGATGGGTAACATCCTCATCAAAAATTGCTGCAATTCTAGGTAGTGACTCAATAACATCAACTTTAGTTCCAAGCCGCGCCCAAACTGACCCTAATTCTAGACCAATTGCCCCTCCTCCAATGACAATCATCGAATCTGGTGCCTTCTCTAGTGCAATGGCATGGTCACTACTGAGTACTGTTTTTCCATCATAATCTAGAAATGGTAGACCGCTAACATTGCTGCCGGTAGCGATCAGGATACGTTTGGTTTTAAATCTTTTTTTCTTGGTGCCCTGATCAACTTCAATTTCATTTGAATTAATGATTCGGCCAGCACCGCTAATGTGCTCGATGTTGTTTTTTTTGATTAAATAATCAATGCCACTAGCCATCTTTTTTATGACTCCGTCCTTCCGTTTGATCATTGTCGCAACATCCACTGACAATCCTTCTGTATTAATTCCGTGAATACCGAAGTGGTTTTTTGCCTGCTGATACAATTCAGAAGATGAGAGAAGTGCTTTGCTAGGAATACATCCTACGTTTAAACAAGTGCCGCCTAAGCTTTTTTTCTCAATAATAGCGGTCTTCATGCCTAGTTGAGAAGCTTTAATAGCAGCTGTGTATCCGCCGGGACCGGCTCCAATTACAATTAGATCAAACTCCATAATTTAAAATTTATTCAATATCGAGATTTGGGTTCTCAATAAACTCCTTAACAGCAACTAGAAAGGTGACGGCTTCACGTCCATCAATGATTCTATGATCGTAGGTTAGTGCTAGGTACATCATTGGTCGGATGACGACTTGACCATTTAGAGCCATCGGACGTTCCTGTATGGTGTGCATGCCCAGTATGCCGCTTTGTGGCGGGTTTAAAATCGGAGTGGACATCATTGAACCAAAAATCCCTCCATTCGTGATACTAAAAGTGCCGCCAGTTAGGTCGCTTAAGTCGACGTTTCCTGAACGAGCTTTTTCAGCATGTTCGATAATGGACTTCTCAATTTCAGCAAATGAGAGATCATCAGCATTCCTAATGACTGGTACGACAAGTCCTTTTTCAGTCGAAATTGCTACCCCTATATGTGGTTTGTCATATGTAATTATGTCGTTTCCATCAATGGAGGCATTAACATTAGGAACAGTTTTGAGTGCATGAACTACGGCTTTAACAAACAAGGACATATAACCTAGTTTAACACCATGATTTTCAATAAATTGTTTTTGGCACTTTTGGCGTAAATCAATAATTTGCGACATGTCGACTTCATTAAACGTTGTCAACATTGCTGCTTCGTTTTGTGCACTAACTAATCGGTTGGCGATAGTTCGCCGCATCATACTCATCCGCTTGCGTGTTGAGCCTGATTCCAATTTGGAGCCAATATTTTCGTTTGTGTCTATTGAATCTTTTATGTTTGTATCACCTGTTGCGGCAGCTAGTACATCCTCTTTTAAGATTCGACCTTCTTTGCCGGTACCACTGATTTCTGATAGTTTGATACCCAATTCTTCAGCATGAACTCTGGCTGACGGGGTTGTTAATATCCCTTTTATTTTATCTTTTGAGAGATCTGATATTGGTGTGGGATTTTCTTTTGAAGGGGCGTTATCAGTACTTGGTTCATTCTTATTAGTTTCTTGATCAGAACTAATTTCATTCACGGTTTCATCAATTGTGGCTAGTATTCCGCCGATGGGAAGTTCATCTCCAACTTCTGCTAATGTAGTGATAGCCCCAGATACTTCTGTTGGAATTTCCTGTGATGCTTTGTCGGTTTCAATTTCGCAAATAATATCCCCTGCTTTGCAGTATTCGCCGGTATTCTTTTTCCATTCAGCTATATAAACCGTTTTAATGGATTCGCCAACTGCTGGCACTTTTATTTGGGTGGGCATGAAATTTTAATTAAAGTGTGAAGGCTTCTCTAATAAGTTGTTCTTGTTCGAGTTGATGTATTGCTCTTGAACCTGTAGCTGGACTGGCAGATGCGTCACGCCCTGCATAAATGATCTCTTGGTTTAGTAGTTTCCTAAGTTTTGATTCAAAGAAAAACCAAGCGCCCATGTTTTCTGACTCTTCCTGACACCAAATGAAGCGGTCTGCTTCTGGATGATGTTTGATCGCTTTGAGTAGCTTTGATGTGTGAAGAGGGTAGTGTTGTTCAATGCGAATGATTGCAGTGTTATCTAAGTTGTTTTTTTCTCGGTATTCTTCCAAGTCAAAGTAGACCTTTCCAGTGCAGAAAATGATGCGTTCTGCTGAAGGGTTACCTTTAGTATCAGGAATTATTTCATTAAATTTACTGTTTGCGAGCTCCTCGATCGATGAAGTGCAACGTGGATCACGCAGTAGACTCTTGGGAGTCATAAGTATTAACGGTTTATTAATTGGGCGATGAACTTGTCTGCGCAAAGCATGGAACAAATTGGACGGAGTCGTTAAATTACCTACTTGAATATTATCTTCTGCGCATGATTGTAAGAATCGCTCGAGTCTGCCACTAGAGTGTTCAGGACCCTGGCCTTCGTAACCATGAGGTAGTAGTAATACAATATTAGATGTTTCGTTCCATTTGCTTTCAGATGAGGTGATGAACTGGTCGATTATAACCTGTGCCCCATTAGCGAAGTCTCCAAACTGCGCCTCCCATAAGAGTAACATATTGGGATAGTCTAGAGAGTATCCGAATTCAAATCCAAGAACTGCGGCTTCTGTTAATGGAGTATTAAAGATTCTAAAGTCACCTTGTTTAGGGGAAAGCTTCCGAAGCGGAATATATCTTTGACGTGTGCCCACTTCATAATATACGGCATGTCTGTGGCTAAATGTGCCTCGGCGAACGTCCTGCCCAGTAAGTCGAACAGGGATGTTTTCTGTTAAGAGTGTTCCAAAGGCTAACGCCTCGGCCATTCCCCAATCGATTGGTCGTTCTCCTTGAACCATTTCCCGGCGCTGTTTGATTAAACGCTTTATTTTTGGATTTAGGTTAAATTCTTCTGGTTCTGATGTTAGTGGTATTCCTACCTCGCGAAGTCGATTTAGATTAACCGAGGTATTGTAGTGTTCTAGTAGTTCAGGACTAGATATTGGCGGTTTAATGTATGGTTTTAATTTATGTGTTTCACTACGGGATTCATTACGCGCACACTCGAGAGCAATCTGAAATGAGTTACGAAATTTCTCTACTTCATTCTGACTTATTACATCGTCCTTTGTCAGTGACTTTTGTAACAGGTCACTAACGAGCGGTTGATTTGCAATGGCTGCATATAGCCGGGGTTGAGTAAAGCTCGGCTCGTCGCCTTCATTGTGGCCGTGTTTACGATAGCAAACTATGTCCACCACAACGTCACGACTGAATCGTTGCCTGAAATCTAATGCCATTTCAATACAGTGAACAGCAGCGATAGGGTCGTTTCCATTTACATGAAAAATTGGGACATCCAGCATTTTCGCTGTTGAAGTACAGTATAACGTGGAACGCGAATCATGAGGTAGGGTTGTGAATCCAATTTGGTTATTAATTACAATGTGGACAGTTCCTCCAGTCTTATATCCTGGAAGTTGGGACATGTTGAATGTCTCAGCTACTATGCCCTGTCCAATGAATGCGGCATCTCCGTGGATTACCAAAGGTAAAACTTTTTTCCTATCGTTTGAGTCGTTTAGGAGTCGTTGGAAAGCGCGTGTCTTGCCTTGGACTACTGGGCTTACGGCTTCGAGATGGCTGGGGTTGGGTGCCAGGTTAATGCTCACTTTACTGCCATCTTTCGTGGTGCGAGTATTTTCATATCCAAGATGATACTTAACATCACCATCACCATGCGCATTTTTTTGGATGTAGTTGTCGTTGAATTCGTCAAATAAAAACTTGTAGTCCTTGCCGATGATATTGGCTAAAACGTTGAGTCGCCCGCGATGTGCCATTCCCATCACAATCTTGAAAATTCCTCGATGAGGGGACCCTTCAATAACAGCATCAAGAACAGGAATGAGTGTCTCTCCTCCTTCTAGCGAGAAACGTTTTTGGCCTACGTAGCTTGTGTGTAAAAATTTTTCAAAGTGCTCAGCATCAATGAGACTTTTAAGAATTCGTCGTTTTTTTTCTTTTGGGAAATTTGGACGATTCCGTGTGGATTCCATTCTGTCACGTAACCATCTACGGATTTCGAATTTTTGAATATGCATATACTGCGCGCCAACTGTGCGACAATATGTGTCTTTCAGAATCTGTAAAATTTCCCGCAGAGTCTTTTGCCCGCCGCCGCCTGCCGTTCCAGCATTAAATTCTTGATCCAAATCTTCTTCAGTGAACTTGAAGTTATGCAATTCCAACTCTGGAAGTTCCTGCTTGTTAAATCCTAGTGGGTCAAGGTTTGCGAGATAATGCCCTAACATACGGTAGGCAAACAGAAGGTGAGATAATCTCCCTTGTCGCATAGGGTCGACAACAGGAAGTGATGGAGCTGAATCATTAGCATCGGTTTTTAATGCTTTCCCGTTGCTAGTATCTTCTGTGTCTAAGTCGGGTTCAAGTTGAGAGCCTAATTCGAAACCCTCGAAAAATGCTTGCCAATTTACATCTACACTCGACGGATTTATGCGCCATTGTTCATAATGCTCTTCTAGAAATAATGAATTTTCAGCGTGACCTATTTGACCGCGCGGTTTTTGACGTTCTGTTTTAGAGAGGCCAAGGAGCGCTCCACCCCCCAATGGCGTATTCATTGCCGCAGTATTACTCTATTTTTGTCAATGAGCCAATCAGAAATAGAAAATAACTTGGCTCGCTTACATTGATTATACCCAGTTAAATGGGGGTTCACCTTGAGGTTATTAACAGTCCAATCGCTTATTTACTTTTTAAGGCTAATTGCTTTTGCACTTATATTATGCATTTGGGCAAATTCTAATGCTACAGCTTTAGAGAATTCAATGTTGGCTAAAAGGGCTATGATTCTCTTGCGCGACCATTGTGTTAATTGCCACAATCCAGATAAGAGCAAGGGAGATCTCGATCTCACCGAATCTAAAACAGCGCGCATTGGAGGTAGCGAAGGGCCAGCTTTCATTGATGGTAATCCTGATGAAAGCAGGCTAGTGCAATTAATTAAACCGGGCAGTGACCCACATATGCCCCCTAAAAAGCAATTGAGCGATGAGGATATTAATACCCTAAGTCGGTGGATTCTTGCTGGCGCTCCTTGGATTACAAGTGAGCTTGCCATCAAAAACAGGATAGCTAAAGCTTCCGAGTTGGGGGATCTTCCTGATGATTATCGGCCGGTGTTTGCTTTGATGCTTTCTCCTGATGATCAACAACTTGCAGCTGGATGCGGCAACCAGGTGATTGTTAACAATTTTTCTGGAAAGATATCAACTATAACAAAGCTCAGCGGTCATAGGGATGCGGTTCAATCAATTGCTTGGAGTCCAGATGGGAAACTCTTAGCGACCGGTGGGTTTCGAAAAGTGAATTTATGGAAAACGGCCAATTGGTTGCTAGTTGGAGAGATCAATGAATTGCCTGGGAGAGTCACAGCGCTTACTTTTAGCTTAGACGGTAGATCGTTGATTTCTGCGAGCAATGCATCAGGGCAAAAAGGTAAAATATCTATATGGAATTCAGAAAATTTGGATAAGAGATTAGAATGGTCGGCACACGATGGGACAATTTACGATATAACTTTATCTCCAGATGGGGAAAAATTGGCTACTGGCGGGGAAGACAAACTTATTCGGTTGTGGGATTTGGTTGATGGTAAGCAACTTAAACAAATTGAGGCACATTCGGCTCCTGTCATGAGTCTTGCTTTTAAGCCGGATGGTACTGCTATAGCCAGTGGAGCTGCTGATCAGGAATTAAAAATATGGGATATTAAAACTCGTGAGCAAAAAAATCTTGTTATAGGACATCCCGGTAACATTGCTTCAATTGTTTGGCCTGCTAATAATGCGGAATTAATTACAGCTAGTGATGATGGTGCTTTACGTCTCTGTAGTGAGTCCAGTAAGAGCCCGTTAAAAACATGGGCTAAAGCTGCTGACCTTATCTATAGTTTAGATGTGACTACTGATGCTAAACGATTTTTTGGTGGTTCGGAAAAAGGTCAAGTGTATGAATGGGATAGGAATGGTAAGATTATTCGAACGTTGGTTTTTAAATAATTATAAAGTTGCAAATTTATCCATTAATATGAAGATTTTTTCAGATTAGTTGCGGGTGTAGTTCAATGGTAGAACGCAAGCTTCCCAAGCTTGACACGAGGGTTCGATTCCCTTCACCCGCTCCACTTCCATTAAGCCCTTCATTACCAGTTACTTGCGGATTTACATCTGCTTTGAATAAGTAAAA
>NYWG01000096.1 GCA_002684915.1 Verrucomicrobiales bacterium | reverse complement strand
GGTTGATGAGTATGGTTGCAAGGCCTTTGGTTTTGCGGCTGATGTTTCCAGTCAAGCGGATATGGAAGCAATGGCGACAGCTGCTCTTGATTCGCTTGGGCAAATTGATATTTTGATAAACAGCGCTGGAGTAAACACACGAGGCCCAATTGAAGAGTTGAGTTATGAACAGTTTTCTGAAGTTCAACGAATCAATGTCGATGGTATCTGGTTAGCTTGTCGTGCAATATTGCCACATATGAAAGAAAGAGGTTACGGACGTATCATTAATTTGGCTAGTGCACTTGGGTTGGTGGCTATTCCTAATCGTACACCATACGCAACGAGTAAAGGCGGCGTTGTGCAATTGACTAGAGCATTAGCGTTAGAGATGTCTGGTAGTGGAGTTGTTGTAAATGCGATTTGCCCTGGGCCATTTTTGACACCGATGAATGTTCCTATTGCTGATACGGAAGAAGGAAACAAATTCATTGTAGGTGCGACAGCTTTAAAACGCTGGGGCGAGTTGCAAGAAATTCAGGGTGCGGCCATTTATTTGGCAAGTGACGCTGCAAGTTATACTACTGGTGCAATGCTGAGTGTCGATGGGGGATGGACAGCGCAATAGCAGCTTAGAAAAAAAACAGGCGGATACCGGCGATTGCAGAGAAGCTATATAGCAGGATTTCAAATCCTCTTTGTGGAATGATTTGTATGAGTTTTCGACCGATAAAAATTCCGGCAATTAGACAAGGCAAAACAACTAGGTTGATCTTTAGAGAATTTTTGGTGATTAATCCTAAATTAGCTATCATTGGTAGTTTAATGATATTAATCAGCAGGAAACATCTTGCACCGACGCCTAGGAAGGTTTCTTTTGTCATTTTTTCAACAAGTGCATAAATGGAAAAGACTGGCCCAGCAGCATTGGCCATAATGGTGGAGTTCCCAATCAATAATCCGCTGGCCCATTGGAAACTGGCCGAATGTGTCATTTTGCTAAGTGCATTTCCTAGTCGGATCCTACTTAGCTGAAGCATTAGCATCAGAAGAATAATCACTCCGATTCCTTTTCTAGCTGTTAATTCATCAATGTGATCCAATAAAAAATATCCTGAAATAAGTCCTACAAATATTGATGGCAACAGAGATAATACTTCCTTCCATGACGAGTATCTACGAAACATCGGATATACAGTTAGGTCGCAAGCAATAAGCATGGGTACGATTATTCCAACAGATATTTTAGCACCAAATATTTCGGCCATTATTAGAACATTGACCATTGCTAAACCTGGGAACCCTGTTTTAGAGAATCCCAAGCTAAACGCTCCTAACATTGCTAGAAGCCAGCTTGTCGTGGAGATGTCACTGAAAGGGTTCAAGATTATAAGCTTAGCGAAATCAAAGTTTGAGTGACACGCTAGCAGTGGCGACTGATGTTGGGTCAGCGCGCTGGTCAAGTGACTTAATAATTTCGAGAGCTGACCTTTTTACTTTGCTGTTGAATTTATCCTGACCATTGACCGATATTTTTATTTGGTTGTCGAGGTCAAGTAAATGATCTGAGAGTCGGATGTTCAGGTGCGAGACTTTTTCTGTGTTAATGCGGATTGTATTGCCTTCAACAATTGCTGTTACGACCTGCCCTTTGGTTAATTTTTTTTCAGGAATCTGTAGCCAATAAAACCTTGAGGTAATACCTTTAGATTGTTTCCAGATAATTTTTTTTGGCCAAGGGTTGCGAGTGTGCTTAGCCATCCAAGGTAATGACTCGGCATCCTTTAGTTGCATCCAGTGACCCATCTTAGGATAAATTCGAACCATATGCTTGTAACCTGTCGGATCGTTTTTGTTTAGTTGAGTTAACAGGACTTTCCATTTTTCAGCTGTCTTATTTCGGTCATATGCTCCGTCTTTACCTCCCATGAACAATCCAAATGGAAGATTTCGAAGATTATCTGGTTTTGCATCGTTAGGGTGTCCAGCCATCATGGAAGCTGCTGCAAAGCGATCGGCCATTCTTGGCGCCAGTTGATATACTCCATCACCTCCGGCTGAGTAGCCCATTAGGTAAATCCGGTTTGGGTCTACTCCTCGAGTCGCGATATAGTTCTCGATTAATCGATCAAATAATCCATCGATATGGGACTGATGCCAAAGGTTCCAAGTGTCAGTAGGTGCTCTAGGGGCTACATAAATTCCTTCCTTTGGCTGATAAAGGTTAATTTGATTTTTCCATTGGCTGTCGTTTACACGCGATGGGGCCCCGCCTCCACCATGCATTGATATCCATAGCGAACGTTTACCTTCCTTGGTATCGCCAAAAACTTTTTCCAAGTACCGCATTTTTTTATCACCTAGTTGAATAGTTTTAGATGCGATTTCATTTTGGCGTTCGTTGGCCAATTGTTCTCGGTAATCTTCCCAAATCAGATTTATAGCCTTTTTTGAATCAACTTTTGATAGGTCGCCTTTGGCCCATTCAGAAGGGAGGCTCTGTGGTCGTACTTTTGCTGGTGCGGTTAACCATGCGGTGACTGCTGCCAATTGTGAATTAGTAATTTCTGATTCGTTTGGTAGTTCGTCCCACTGTACATCAACCATCACTTCGCCATCATTGGAGCGCCGAAGCGGGATTTGTTTAACTTGATCACCTTGAATAAGTCGTAACCAAAGTGGTTTATTAGGATTGCATGAAAAACCTGCAATGTCGTTAAGGTCGGCGCGACCTGCCTTAGTGTTTTGCGAAGCGAGTATTTGTTTTTTTTCGTCAAGCAACTCTGCTTTTACTTCAATACGCTTGCCGCCATTTCTGTCTTGTACCCTTATAAGTACTTCATTCTCTAGGCTGTTTAGATTACTTTTTCCTGTATAGCGATCTGTGACATTGAAGGCATTGATTTGTTTTGATTCGGCATTCCATACCATAGGAAAGTGAATTCCTGTCTTCTTCCAAGAAGTCGCATAAATTGAGTATTTCCAGTTGGACTTGTTAGCCTTCGATGCTGCTCCAACAAACCATCCCCTGTTTAATCCAGCTGAGTTGTATTCATCTGATCCAGTAAAGTGCCACCCTTCATCCCAAATTTCTGTCCAAGTGTGGTTACCTCGATTATTTGTCCAGAGAGGAGTCCCTGCGACGCGCGCTGCAACGCCAATCGATCTGCAGGCATCGACAAGAATAATTGATAATCCGGTGCAAGTTGCACGGTTTTGTTCGATTGATTCCGATGGGCTTTGATTAGGTTTTTTTCGGCCGGTATTGTAGTGTACATTAATTAGATTGAATAGTTTGCTGTTGATGGCTTGAACCGCCTCTGTCGAAGTTGAAGCCTTAGCTACAAGTTTGCGGCATTGTTGATAAAATTGAGGTCGCCAATTTTCGCGAGTTTCATCGAGGCTGGCGTAAGGGAGTACATCATTGAAGAATAATTCCTCAGGTAAGTTTTTGCACCAAGAGAATTCCATTCGCGCTTTCATTGCTAGGCTAAGGTTTTCTTTTAAGAACTCGCAATTAAGTTGTGTGAGATCCTGTTCAGGCATGCCTTCAATAAGAAACGTTGCGGCGCGATAGCCGAAATTTCCGTATGATTTTTTTGCTGCTTCAATAAATAATTCAAGTTCGTTGCTATTTTTTCCGGCCTTGTCTAAAGCTGTTTTTAGATCCTCAGCATGGTCAAGAGGCGTTGCTATGACCATTGTAAGGAGAAAGAATATAAACCTAAATCTGATAGTAATACTAATTAGCACGGGGCGGAACGGTAACTGTGACCTGAGCTAAGCGCAATACAGTGTGCATATATTAACCTTTCCAAGTGATTACTATGCTCTTGACTGATTAAATTCTCATTGTGAAGGTTTTTCGGAAAATATATATTGTTTAGTTTTGGAATGAATGACAGCGATGACTATCCCAAACTACATCTCAATTTTTCGGATTATGATTGTGCCGGTGTTTGTGATTGCACTTTTGGATTTTTCCGAATCGGGAGCAGAGAGTAGTTGGTGGATGGCTGTTATAGTATTTTCCGCTGCTTCAATCAGTGATGGGATTGATGGATATATTGCAAGACGATTCAAGCAGCGGAGTGAGCTTGGAACTTTTCTTGATCCTATGGCGGACAAATTATTGTTGGTGTCAGGTTTGGTTATTCTAAGTTTTTCTAGCGCCCATCTTCCAAAGTTGCCTTTATGGATGATTGGAATGGTTTTCGGTCGGGATCTTTTCTTACTTTTGGGTTTTTTTATTATAACCTATTGGTGTGGTAAAATGAAAATCCAACCACATTTCTTAAGTAAATGCGCAACAGTATTTCAAATGTTTGTTGTTGCCTGGGGCGTATTAGGTCGCAAGGAACAGTTTGGATTAGAGTTAGATTTGTTTTTTTGGTTATGCCTTCTGGCAACGGTTAGCACTGGGATTACTTTTTTAATTTATTTTCCGGCTGGTATGTCTCAGTTGCGCGCGGTTCCCGCTAGCTCTCCGAGTGAGGATCAATCACGCCAATTGCTTAGAATGGATATAGAACTAAAAAATTCGGTTGCACAGTCTGGCAAGAAAATATCCAGAAAAGCTAAAAATTATAAGAGTGTTAATTGATTAGCTGCTACTCTATAGAAGGCTTTTCTTCTTCGAAAGTGGCAATGGACTGTTTCATTAAGGCAGCTCGACTACTGGGTGTTGCACACTCTAGGCAGTTGGTGTCTTGTCCTTGAATTTTGCCCTGAGTTGCTGTTTGAGCTTTTTTTTCATTTGCATTAANAATTATACCAATGCCTAAGCTGATGGTGATGGCAGCTATAATGAAAAGGCTGATCTTAATAGATTTCATGCCAAAANACCAAATGTAGANNTGAGACCGTGTGGGATCAAGCCCAGTAAATCATTATATATAGCGTTTTTTNTTTTTGTANCAGTTNCCGCTGGGCTTTAGTTTTTATTGAGNTTGATAATTTCGTTTTACAGTCGGTGACTTTTCATTAGGCTCTCCTGTCCATGAAAAAACTCCTTTTGATGGCATTACTGGTGGCCCCGCTGATTGCAACCAATGCGGAACAGGCCAAGGGCAAAAAGAAGGGTGAAAAAGGTTTCATCAGCTTGTTCGACGGCAAGTCGCTTAAGGGCTGGAAGGTGAACAAGGAAAATCCCAAGTCTATTACGGTTAAGGAAGGCAACATAGTTATTGATGGGCCGCGTTCACACCTTTTCTACGCTGGGGATGTGCAGAAGCACAATTTTAAGAACTTTGTGCTTCGTGCTCAGGTTAAAACTTATCCGAAAGCAAACTCTGGTATTTATTTCCACACCAAATATCAAGATTCAGGTTGGCCGGATGCTGGTTTTGAGGCTCAGGTGAACAACACTCACGGTGATCCTAAAAAGACAGGAGGTCTTTATGCGGTGAAGGATGTAAATCCTGCTCCAGCAAAGGATGGCGATTGGTTTAATTACGAGATTCGGGTAAAAGGCAAGAAAATCACTATTAAAATCAATGGTAAGATCACTTCTAGCTGGACCGAAGTTCCGAATGCTCCACATCTTAAGTCAATGCCGGGCCGTAAACTTGGTAGTGGTACCTTCGCTTTGCAGGCTCACGACCCTAAGAGCGTAGTTCATTACAGGAACATAAGAGTCAAGCCTCTCAAGTAACCGCGCGGCGGTGCGGTTATTTAACAGGTGAATATTCTCGACAAAATTGTCGCTCACAAGCGCACTGAGCTCAGGGATCTTCCTAAAGTTCAGGTGACTGTGGATTCTTTGCGCGCCGAGGTGGCCCAATTGGGCCCTCGGCGTGATTTTTTTGGTAGTTTATTAAAACCTCGTAAGGGCAATTTAGGCCTTATTGCAGAGGTAAAAAAGGCTTCCCCATCTAAGGGGGTTATACGTAAGGATTTTGATCCGGTTAATATAGCTAAAATCTATGAAGCTGCTGGGGCAAGTTGCCTATCGGTTTTAACTGATGAGGAATTTTTTCAGGGCTCATTAGAATATCTTAGTGCTATACGTGAGTCAGTCGCTCTTCCTTTGCTTCGCAAGGATTTTATGATTGATGAACGACAGATATCTGAGGCTATCAAGTATGGTGCGGATGCTATTTTATTGATTGTTGCATGTCTCGATGATGGTCAGCTGGAACATTTGCATCGTTTGGCCACCGGAGCAGGTCTGGCGGCTTTGGTTGAGGTTCATAATCAGGATGAATTGAAGAGGGCTCTGGCTATTGATGCTCGACTTATAGGTGTTAATAATCGTGATTTGACTGATTTTACTGTTGATTTGGGGCTTTCAGAGCGATTGGCCAGCCATATTGTCGGGGCGGATGGGCCTGAAAGAATATTAGTAGCCGAGAGTGGCATCAATACACGATCAGATGTTGAACGGCTGGAGGCTTGTGGTGCCAAAGCCATTTTGGTTGGTACTTCTCTAATGAGCGAGCTCGACATCGAAGGTAAAGTTAGCGGTCTGTTGGGCTGAATTGTCGATCTATAAAGTTTTCTTTTGAGCTTCTAATAATCCTTTATTCATGGGTTGGAACTTGTTTTAGAGTGTGTTTCTGATATTCTTTTTTTACTAATTACTTTTAAGTGTTTGACGCTGTGGACTAATTCCTTTAGCAAGCCCGACCGTTTTAATTGTGCTTGCTGGGTATGTCCTTCAAATCAATTGAACGCGGGGTATTACTATTTAGTCTAAACTAGTGATCTAAAATGAGTTCTAAGACGTTTCTGGCAATGGATATGGGGGCTGGCACTCTTCGTGCCGCCGAGTTCGAGCCTACCGCTGAGGGTGGTATTCGGTTGGTGCGTTTCGGGGTTAAGCCGCTTGGTTTGGAGGGGTCTAGTGAACGGTCTAGGCCTAAGTCTTTAGAGAAAGCGGCCAGCGAGCTTTTTGCAGAGGTTGGCTTTGGTGCTAAAACAGGTGTGGTTGCTGCCCCTGGTTTTCAGGTTTTGTCCAAGCCTGTTCGAATTCCGAAGGTCGACAACGCTAAGGTAGCGCAACTGATTAAGTTTGAAGCGCAACAGAATATTCCTTTTCCTTTAGAAGAAGCTGCTTGGGATCATTACACAATGGGAGTGGCGAAATCTGGTGAGATTGAGGTTTTGCTTTCAGCTCTTAAGAGTGAGGCGGCAAATGGCATTATTGAGGTTGCCAAAGCTCGTGGGGTTAATATCGAGATGATTGACACTGCGCAGGCAGCTATCGTCAACGCTTTCCGGTATAACTACAGCGATCTTGAAGGTTGTTCAATGGTCCTAGATATAGGGGCTAAGACGACACATGTGTTGTTCTTTGAGGGTGAAAAATTTTTCTTCCGAACAATCAATATTGGCGCTAATTCGATCACACAAGAATTTGCTACGGAAACGAAGATGCGTTTCTCGCAGGCGGAAGAGATCAAGCTGCAGAAGGGTTTGGTTGGTTTAGGCGGTGCATATGCTGAGCCCGATGATCCGCATGAGGCGGCTCTCTCTAAGATAGCTCGTCAGGTGATGACTCGTTTGCATGTTCAAGTTAACCAGACGATACAGTTTTGGCAAAAGCAACAGGGAGGAAGCGCTCCTGAAAGGTTGTTCCTTCATGGGGGAGCGTCGATAATGTCATATCTTCCAGAGTTTTTTGCAGAAAAATTGCAGGTTCCAATTGAATATTTCAACCCATTCCTAGGAATGGAAATCGATCAGGAGAATGTGGATGTGGCTGCTTTGGAGCAGGTTGGTCATACTTTTGGGCAATTAACTGGTTTAGCTGTTCGTATGGTAGCTAACTGTCCGCTTGAGATGAATTTACTGCCGGGTAGTGCCCGGACACAGCAGGAGTTGCAGCACAAAAAACCATATTTTTATGCAGCAGCAGCGTGCTTTGTGGCTGCCATTTGGGCTGGGGTTTATTTCAATACAACTGTTAACGAAGCTCAACAGGCCGAAGTCGATCAGTTGGCAAGTTTGAGCCCTAAGTACAAGCAGCCTGCGAGCAAACTCAGCCGTACACTTAGTTCCGTCGACACAAAGATCCAAGAGGCAAACAAATTTAACGAATGGATTAGCGATCGGTTTCTTTGGGCGGAAGTACTGAAAAGTATTCGTGTATCGATGATTAAAACTGAAAACTCCATGAAAAGCCAATATGGTAAGCAAGTTGGAGTTTGGGTAGCTGCATTTAATAAGCGAGACGCAGATGAAATGGATTTTGAGGATGGAATGGGAATGGGAATGGGAATGGGAATGGGTGGTATGTACCCCATGGGTATGAACCCAATGATGATGGGTATGTATGGAATGGGAGGTATGCCAATGGGAGGAGCTCCTCCAGCAGGTGGCGAACCTGGAAATCCTGTAGGCATGGGGGGAATGAATCCTATGATGGGGGGAATGAATCCAATGATGATGGGAATGAATCCTATGATGATGGGAATGGGAATGGGAATGGGTGGAGATACCAACAATTTAAATGTGGTAGGCTCTCCAAAGAAACCTTTACGAGTTGTTTGTAAAGCAATTGATCTTCAGGACATTAATCCTACCGCTAATATAACTCTTAAGAAAGTTCTTGTGGATAATCTCAAGATCAGTGGTTTATTTGACTATAATGAAACTAAATGGGGGCCGGTAACAGAGGATGAGAAAGTGTTGCTTGATGATGTAAAGGCAGAGAAGTCAGAAGAAAATAAAGCACGACTTAAGACTCTAATCTTTGGGATAGACATCGTGCTCAAAGAACCCATAGCCCTGAAGTAATACAATGAAAATGAATATTGATCCTGCTCTTATTAAACGTAACGTCGACCTTATTATTGCGGGTGTTGTCTCTATTGGTCTTATCGGTTATGGCTACATGCAGTACGGAGCTACAAAGACTCTTCGAGATGGCAGTGCGTCTCAACTTGAGACCAACACCAGAAATTATAAAAACGTCAAAAGCACCAGTATGCCTGAGAGTTTTGGGCTTACGAATGTTACTAGTATTTCGACTGATAGAGCGCATGGTAATCAGGAATTAGCGGAAAAAGCAGAAGTGGCTATAAATGCTCACTTAAATAATGTTTACAAGAAATTTGCAGAGCTGGAAATTCCTGATGGAATTGAGATCGATCCAAAAACTGGAGCCATATTGAGTGTTACTCTTATGAATGGTGGTAATTCATATTCCGTTTCAGACATTGATACCCTCACAGCCACTGTAACGGATCGTTTAGGCAAGGGTAAGGGGGCCGTATTAAAGCCAGAGCTTAGGTCGGTTGGGGGAGATACGCCTGATCAATACCGTGTGGAAAACATAGCAGTCCAAGATGGTGGATCAGGTTATACTAAAGGCCAAGTGATAGTTCTTATCGGAGGAGATGGAGGAGGTGGAGGAGGGTTTAATCCGCCAGCAGATCCTTCAATAGCTGATCCAGCAAACTCAACGCAGGCCTTGGGAGGTATGGGAGGTATGGGAGGTATGGGAGGTATGGGAGGTATGGGAGGTATGGGAGGTATGGGAGGTATGATGGGCTCAATGGGAGCTGGAGGAGATGATTCCAAAGCGCGCGTTGGTATCGATGACAATACTTTTCTAAAGTTCATGCATACTAAGGTATATGGACTTCAGCGGCAGTGTAAGATTCAGCGTATTCGTTTGCCTAAGTTTGAGGAGGAAGCGAAGGAATTTCGTTTCAGTTTTTCTAAGTCTTGGAATCAGCCTGAATTTAAACCACACGAGCGAGAGATCATGTGCTATCAATTAGCTGAGATCGAAGCCTTGTGCCAGGCGCTTTTCAAAGCAAATGTTCACGAGATTTATAATGTACGTAGACTGAAAGTAGTTAGGGATGGCGAAGGCGCTGAGCCGTCTGAAGAGGATATGTTGGAATTCTTTTCTGAACAAAAATTTACTCTGGATGATGTGACCAAGTTTAAAGAGCAAGTCCCTGGCGCACGCGTGATGCCTTACGAGATCACATTTCGAGGATTTAGCTCTGAAGTTTCAAAGGTTCTTGAGGAGTTATATAAGTCAAAAGTGTTTTTTGTGGTTAAAAATATTGCGGTGATTGAGGCCACCGGAGTGGTGGACGATTTTGAAGAAGAGGAAGAGGAAGAGATGACTCTTGGAGGTGGGGGGAATCCGGCAAGAAGTATGCGAGAGGCTTATGGCGGGCGCGGTGGACGCGGTGGCATGAGAGGTGGTTATGGCACTATGCCATTCGGGATGGGAATGAGTCCATATGGATTTGGAGCTGGAGAAGAGAAAAAGCGTCGTCGCCCCCCTTCCTTATTAATGGATGAAAGCCCGTTGAAAGTTACTTTACGAGTGAATACCATCAAGCGAGTTGATCCTATAAAGGATGAATCTGATGCGATCTCTGCTTTGCAAAATCAAGTTGCTGAGGCTGAGAAGGCAGCGGAAGCGGGTGATGAAGATGATGGGACTGATGATAATGATGGTGATGGGGTAGATAATGCTGATGAGAGAGCTATTGGCACTGATCCTGAAGATCCAAATGATACTCCAACTGATGCACAGGTCGAAGAATTACGCGCAAGTGAAGAGTAGTAATGGCTGATTTGAATTAGAATAAATATTTAGCTTCAATGGATAAACTGAAACAACATTTTGAAAAGGGGATACTGGCAATTGCTATGCTGGTTATGGGTTATGTTGCGTTTACTCTTTACTCTGATGCTGACGAGCAGCAGACCAAGATTCAAGAGCAGGTGGAAGATCGTGAAAGAGGTAGAGGGAGGAAGGTGTCATGGGAGGTCGATATGAGCCCTTACTCTAGTGCGTTAGCTAAGTTGGATAATGTGCAGCCTTTGACTTTAAGTAATCCACACAATTTGTTTAATCCAGTGCAGTGGCGTAAGACACCTCAGGGTACAGTTTTCAAGGTTGAGCAAGGTAATGAGATTGGTGCTGGGGCAATAAGTTTAGATAAGACATTGCCTTTATATCTTAAAGTAGAGTTTCGAAGTGTTTCTAAAGTAGGTAACATTACCCGTTATCGTTTTGCGGTTACAAGAGAAGCGGCCAAACGAAAAAAAGATCGTATTAGGGTCACTACCTCTGTGGATGGATTGAATGTGGAGGATATTCGTAAGATATTTAGGGTTGTGAATATTAAGGGTGACACAGACAATCCGACCGAACTTACGCTCCGTATGGTTGATGGTAGCGGGGATATTACTGTTTTGAATGGTGAAGTGTTTTCACGTGTAGATGGTTACACAGCAGATCTTTCATATCCACCAAATGGCAAATTTTTTAAGAACAAGCGTGCAGGAGAGAAATTATTTTTTGCTGAAGATGCTCACAATATCGTTGCAATCAATAAGGCGGAGGCTGTACTTTCCACCGCTTCAACGTCCAAGCGAACTACCATTCGCTTGAAATAAAACCAATCATCGATGTTTAATTATACGGTTTTGTGTAACCGAAAGGATTCCCTCGTACCTCGAGGGAGTTTTGCTGTTTCTGAATGTATGATCGAACCTGCGGCGATAGGTTTTTTGTTTTTGTTATTTAATTACAAAAAATCTCGGGACGTAAGCGTGGGGTTCACGCAGAGTGTGTCAAAATCACGCTTAAATTTTCTTAAGAAAGATAACCTTTTAGAAATGTTTGCCTATAGCGATGCATTTTTATTGGCATATTCTGTGCTAAAGGTTCGTACCAATTTTAAATCATTATTTTTTAAAACAACCAATTTAAAAGACTGACTCAAGCAATCATGATTAAAGCAATTAAGATAGCCGTTCTCGCATCCTTCATGGGAGGTGTCTTGTCACCGATGGTGCAGGCGCAATCCTCTGCTGCCACTGATTTGGCAGCAAGAGAGGCCGTGCGGCGCCAGGGAGAAATTCAGCAATTAGGTAAGTTACTGCAGCAGGCCAAGACAGTTGAGGCCTCGGGTAATTTACTGGCTGCATCCAAGCTATATGAAGCGGCTCAGGGGAAAGTGGAGTCCGTTGGGATAAGCGCCAAGGGGATCGATGTTGAGCGTGCCGCCGCAATTGAAGGTTTGACTCGAGTCCGTATGGGCTTGGCTGATAAGTATGCTAAGAGTGGCAAGCTTTCTGAAGCGCGCAAGGAGGTTAATCGAGTTTTAGTTCTAGCTCCTAATGACTTAACGGCACGTGAAAGATTGCAAGAGCTAGATGCTAGTTTAGCCAAGTTAAGAGGTCGTATGCCCACTGAGCAGGCAATTGAAGATGTAAAGAGTGTTGTTGATGAGAAAATACAGGCTTCCACATTGGTGCAGGATGGCAAGTTGTTTTATGAAATGGCTCGTTACGAAAAAGCAGAGGCCAAATTGCGTCAGGCTTTAAAAATTGATCCATCTAGTCGCGGAGCGAGTTATTATCTTGTGCTTGTCCAAGAGGCTAAAAACAAACTGCAAGTAAAGGCTCGTGATATCACTTCAAGGGATGCCATTAAGAATGTTACAAAGGATTGGGTAGCTCCCACTTCTCACTTGGATTTAG
>NYWG01000095.1 GCA_002684915.1 Verrucomicrobiales bacterium | reverse complement strand
CTCATGAAGTGGAGTATATTTTCTGAAATCACTTTGAACATTTACATCCGCACCTGCAGCCAAGTGCTGTTTTACAGCTTCAATATTCCCTTCATAGGAAGCTTCGTGAATACTCGGGCCACACCCCACCAACATAAAAGCTGCGATTACCAATACATACAATGATCTCATATAAAGATTATTATATTCTGTAATTAGATTACCTCCAAGCCATTACCAAATTTTGACGACTCAAGGTCTAATAGACAACCGGTGGCCTGGGTCTCCAGAAGCTAATCGATGGATTGGCCTGTAATCATTAAGGAAAACCAATTCGTAGATTCTCATATGACATTTCATATGACACTTTTACCTAAAAAGGTCATATTCAGCTACTTTTCGATGCCTACTCAGTTTTACAATTCCTACGGAAGCCAGACACACTTCACCCCTGTTATCATTGGTTAAAGTTGCTATTCACTAGCTAAAGAAGTGGTACGCGCGGCGGGGGTCGAACCCACAACCTCTGGCTTCGGAGGCCAGCGCTCTATCCAATTGAGCTACGCACGCAATAAAAACAAAAAGATAATCACTCAAGTCCAAGAACGTCTTCCATGCTGTATAGCCCTGGGGGCTGACTACAAGCCCATGCAGCAGCACGTAGAGCTCCATTGGCAAACGTATTACGACTAGCCGCTTTATGAGTCAACTCCAGCCGTTCACCGTTTCCAGCGTATACCACAGTATGATCACCAACAACATCTCCTCCTCTGAGTGAATGCATGCCAATTTCCGAATCGGTACGTTCCCCCACAATTCCCTGTCGTCCGTGACGAATTTCTTTCTCAATTGAAACCTGCCTAACTTCAGCAAGAATTTCTGACAGTGTTGTCGCGGTTCCGCTTGGAGCGTCCTTTTTCAATCTGTGATGCATTTCAACTACTTCCAGATCAAATTCAGTGCCAAGCACCTCGGTAGCCTTTCGGGTTAACCAAAACAATGTATTCACACCAGTGGAAAAGTTGGATGCCCAAACGATCGGTATTTGAGATTTTAATTCCGTGATAGCCGCTTTGTCTTCGTCAGTATGCCCGGTTGTACCAATAACAAGAGCTTTCTTATTTTTAGAGCATAGCTCTGCAATATTACGAGTAACGTCATGAAAACTGAATTCAATAACAGCGTCAGCATTATTGATCACATTGTTCAAGTCATCACCCACGTCAATGCCAGCAATAATTTCTATGTCTGGATTAATTTCCCCACACCTGAGTAAAGCCTTTCCCATGCGACCTTTTGATCCATTTATAATAACTTTTGTCATTGTCGTTCGTTAAATCAACTCGCAACGCTTAAGAGTCTTGGCCAATTGCTTGCGGTTATCTGATGTCATCTTAGTTAGAGGTAATCGATATTCCTCAGTGCACTTACCTAAAAGCGCCAAAGCATACTTAACTGGCACCGGATTAGTTTCTAAAAATAAATCTTTGAACATCGAGTAATACTTTTGATGAATCTTCAGAGCTGCCGCGGATTTCCCTGTTGAATACAATTCAACCATACGCGCAATCTTCCTAGGAATAACATTAGAAGCTACACTGATCACCCCTTCCGCTCCAACAGACATAAACGGCAATGTTAAAGAATCATCACCACTTAGAATTCCAAATTTCGGCCCTAGAGTTTCACGTAATTGACTAACGCGATCGGCATCACCCCCAGCCTCCTTGATCCCAACAATATTATTACATGCCTTCACAAGTCGACTAACAGTTTCAACCTCAATTGAGATATTGCAGCGACCAGGAATACTATAAAGTACAATTGGCAACTTGGTAGATTTGGCAATCTTCTTAAAATGCAAAAACAATCCCTCCTGAGAAGGCTTATTATAATACGGAGCTACAAGAAGTGAACCATCTGCACCTACTACCTGAGCAGCTTTGGTAAGCTCGATCGCTTCAGAAGTAGAGTTGGCCCCAGTTCCCGCAAGTACTTTTATTTTACCTTTAGCAACCCTCACCGCGAGCTCAATGACGCGTATATGCTCATTAAACTCCAATGTCGGCGATTCTCCGGTTGTGCCTGTAGGCACAATCCCATCCACCCCAGCACTCACTTGTTCTTTTATGAGATTTATAAATGCCTCTTCGTCAACGCGTCCACGCTTTAAAGGTGTAATCAAAGCGGTATATGTTCCAGTGAACTTCATCAATAGGAAGAAGGAGGTTCGTTAAAAAAACAAACTTTTGCCAGAAAAGTTTTTACTGAATCAAGGATTCAATTCTTTAGGCATCAGATCAACTCCTCTTGACTTTGCCATTTGGCCATAAGCCGCATCACACTTTGGACACAAAGGGTCCCCATACTCATCATATCTTGGGAAAAGGTGCAGAATAAAAACTGTACCACAAGTTTTACAATCATTCACAGGGTGAGCTCTGCCTTTTTTGCACTTAATACAATACAATACAGAATCACTACCCCCACCTGGGTATTGCCTCCAGTTATTAGGATAATCATCCTGGTATGATGTAATGTTTTCGGTTTGTTTACAGGATAAACAATAATAACCCAGCTCAATTGTCGCCTGCTTCCAGTTTGCAGACCACGACCAATACAATATTGCTACGGCCCCTAAAGCTGCGGCTATAACTAAAATAGTTTTAGTTGTAGAACTGGACGATTCCTCACTCATAGACGAGAACCAATGACTTTACCCTTAGCTCCCATCTCTCCCAAGTCTTCCTGATATATATAATATTGGCGACCTCCAGGGTTCCAACTATGAATAAACTGCATTTGTTGAAAACGAACCCATCTAACGGAACCATCTGCATAGCATTGATTGCCACCTGAAGGTAAGCCTTTGTTATCTGCGTGAGCAGGGTAACCACCGTATGCAGTAAGTCGCCCACCGCCCCATTTACCATCAATTTTCCCAACTAAATCAGCCAGCAAAACCATTTGAGGACCATCCTGACCAGAACTTACAGGGCTTCTAGATTTGAAAACACCTGCAGAATTACGCCATGTATCCGCACCCCCAAAATGCTGAAAACCAAGAATCATCTGAGGATATTGCTTTTCCCAAGCAGGGAACAACGGATTTGTAGTATAACCTTTCGGAACCTTCCCATTAAAACGAAGGCCGGGACATCCAAATACTTTATTTAAGGAAACTGCAGGGCCTCTTCCTACCTTAAGAATATAAGGGCTATTTTTATCATAATCGCCAGAATATTGAGTCGCCAAATTGTAACCAGGCAAAAGTGCTACTTGAGGATAATCTAAGCATTTTTGAACAATATTATCGCTGCCTTCTGCTTGCGCTCCTCTACCAGGCAAGTATTTACCTAAGTTATCATCCCGGTACATAAACAACCCTAAACTAGTCTGCTTCATATTATTAGTACAAACCGCCTTAAGAGCTGTAGCCTTGGCTTTCGCCAAAGCCGGAAGCAAAAGTGACGCCAATATCGCAATGATAGCAATAACCACCAGTAACTCTATTAACGTAAATGCTCCATTTCTTGTTAATTTGTTGATTTTCATTTTTATAAAGGTTTAGAGAAAAAATACCGGCTGTTAATACGTTAAGCAATACCGGAGCCTAATTTTGAAGTGAATAATTTAAATGCCCATCCAATCCAAGAGGGATACCCAACCAAAACCATACTAGAAGCAGAAGTGTCCAAACAATGGAGAAAACGATAGTAAAAGGAAGCATTGTAGAGATAAGCGTTCCCATCCCGCCTTTTGGCGCAATATTTTTCATAAAAGCTAACAAAATAACCATATAAGGATTAAGCGGAGTTATACAATTTGTCACTGAATCTCCGATTCTATAAGCACACTGTGTCAATTCAGGAGAAATGTTTACCATCATAAACATAGGAATAAAAATTGGTGCAAAAATAGTGTACTTAGCAGACATAGATCCAACAAACATATTGAAACACATCGTCATCAGAATGAATGCAACAATCAGAAGTGAGCTCGGGAGAGCGGCTCTACCAAGTGCTTGCCCGCCAGTCATAGCCAACATTTTATCCAAACCTGAATACTTAAAATGCTCGACAAATTGACCTGCAAAAAAGGCCATTACTATTATCGGAGCCATACCTGCCATAGAATCAGTCAGGAGCTTAGCCACATCACGGTCATTATGAATTTTCTTCTGCAAGACCCCATAAACAATTCCAGGAATAATAAAAACAATAAGCACTAAAGGAACAATCGCTTTAACCCATCTAGGAAAAATATTTTTTGATGGTACAAACACCTTGCCTCCATCCTCGATAGCCGCTTCAGGCAAAGTATCCCCTTGTTCAAATTCTACTAATTCAACTGTAATCATCTGACCAATTTTATGAGGTGACTCGACTTGATAAGTATACAATGGGGAACCGGGGATGTTAACCAATGCTATTACTGCTGTAAGCGCAACAGCAAAAACAACCCCTGCTATCTTAAGGGCATGCTTATCATTTGAAGTAAGCTTCTGAACTTCCAAATCAGAAATATCTATTGGCGACGGACCTCCTTCCTCTGGAGTTTTATTAGCTAATCTTTTTTCAACAATCACATCAGCAACAAACCAGCCTAGCCCTGTCATAACAAAGGTTGAAACAATCATGAACCACCAATTACATGCTGGATTAACTTCGTAAGAAGGGTCAATAACCTGTGCTCCTTTTGTAGCCAACTCCGACAACATTGGTTCTAAACTTGTAATAGCTAGATTTGCGTTAAAACCAGCAGCAACACCCGCAAAAACGGCAGCTAAACCAGCCAATGGAGCACGACCTAGTGCCTTATATAGTGCTGCCGCTAATGGAGGTAAAATAATGTAACCTGCATCAGAGGTCATGGAAGACATAATCCCCAAAAACACCATTGACGGAGTAAGCAACTTTTTAGGAACAACCATCAACATCGCTTTCAATGCAGAACCAATAAATCCAGTTCGTTCAGCAATGCCAATCCCAAGCATACCAACCAGTACGATCCCTAAGGGCGCAAAGTTGATGAAGTTCTTAACCATACTGGAGATTGCCCAAAAAATGCCATCTCGAGTCAAAATATTATTTGCTTCAAAAATTCGACCGGTCTCTATCCATTTTACCTTTGAGCTACCCTCCATCTGTTCACTCAATACAGAATGATCCGGCAATCGCTCTTCGACAATCCAACCTGATTTCGCAGCAACAGCTGAGGCAATCATCACTAAAACTGTCCCAATAAGGAAAAGAGTCGCGGGGTCAGGCAGTTTGTTACCTACCCTCTCTATCCACCCAAGCCACCCACCGTTTTTATTTGCGACATTAGAAGCGTCTGAATTGGCCATGCTAATAAGGGGTTTGATTCTGCCCAGACAATCTCACAGGTCAATTCTCGATTGCATTTTGAACCCTATTTAGACAGTATGTGTCTCTACAATATGAGGATTAAAAATTTACTTTCCACTATATGCGCTATGACGTGCTTTGGCATACCATTTAGCCAAGCAGTGCAATTATCTGACGAAGATAGTGGAAAAATTGCCCGTGTTGTTGGATTCCTACTTTCCCAAACTCACTTTAAGAGAGCTGCATTAGATGATGAAATATCAAAACAATTCCTTCGTAAATACATGGAATCTCTTGATTATAGTCGGATGGTTTTTCTTCAGTCCGATTTTGATGAGTTCTCTAAAAAATACGGCACATTACTAGACAACTTGACTAAGAGAGGAAATGTTTCCCCTGCTTATGAAATTCATAAACGATATATAAGTCGACTCAAAAAATCTCATAGCTGGTTAGATGAAATTATTAATAAAGAATTCGATTTCAACATAAATGAAACTTTCACTCCTGACCGAACAAAAACTAATTGGCCTAAGAATGAAGAAGACGCAAAGGACCTATGGCGTAAACGAATTAAGTATGAGGTGTTAGGAAACAGGCTCAGCAAGCGGCGCAGTGTTGAGGCTCTAAAAGCAAAAAACAAAGGCAGTCAATCAATAAAAAAATCTGATGGAACGCCAGTCAAACCATATGACATCAAAGAAGAAAAAGAGAAAATACTTCGACGTTACGAACGTTTCCTTCGAGTTCGCACAGAAATGGACTCTGGGGACGTATTACAATACTACCTTACCGCTCTATCTAATGGATATGACCCTCACTCTGATTATTTTAGTCCACGTGAAGCTGAGAATTTTGAGATTAATAACATCAAACTATCTCTCACCGGAATTGGTGCCCGTCTGCAGTGGGATGACGGATATACAAAGCTAATCGAACTAGTTCCTGGCGGCCCAGCTATTAAAAGTAAAAAGCTCAAGCCAGGCGACCGCATTGTTGGCGTCGCACAAGGCGAAGAAGGAGAGTCTATAGATGTATTCGAAATGGAACTTGATAAAGTGGTCGATAAAATTCGTGGAGAAAAGGGAACAATAGTTAGACTCACTATAATCCCGGCCGATGCAGCTGATGACAGTGAGACTAAAGAAGTCAGTCTTATACGCGATAAGATCAAACTAACTGATAGCTTAGCAAAAGGACAAGTCATAGATTACTCTGACATGCCACGCCTTGGAGTTATTGACTTGCCTCAGTTTTATGAGAACTGCGCCAGAGATGTAAATCTAATATTAGACAGATTCAAAAAAGAAAAAGTAAACGGCATAGTTCTAGATCTTCGAAGAAACGGTGGTGGGCTTCTGCCTGAAGCTGTGAAACTCGCAGGCTTATTTATTGAACAAGGGCCAATGGTGCAAGTTATCGACAGCCGTCAACGCAAACAAGTGCTTCAGGATAATGATGCGAAAATTGGCTACAACGGACCAATGATAGTACTTGTAGGAAAACTGAGTGCATCAGCGTCGGAAATTGTAGCGGCGGCTCTCCAAGACTATGGGCGAGCAGTGATTGTAGGCAGTCAATCAACACATGGAAAAGGAACAGTTCAGACCGTAATGCCTTTAACAAACTGGGTTAGAATAAATGATCCAGGAAAGCTTAAATTAACCATATCTAAATTCTACCGCATTGCAGGAGGAACCACTCAAAAGCAGGGTGTTAAACCAGATCTAATTCTTCCAAGTCCATATGACTATATGGAAATTGGTGAAGCCTCACTCCCAAATAGCCTTGCAGCAGATCACACGGATCCACTCAACTATAGACGCCTAAACCTAGTAACAGATTACATTCAGAAATTATCATCCAAATCGATTGATCGCATCAAAAAAAATCAAGATTTCGAATACATATTAGACGATATAGAAACACTTAAAAAACGACTCACAGATAAATCATTTTCCTTAAACGAAGCCAAACGTCTAAAGGAAAAAGATGAAGATAAAGCTAAACGAGAAATCCGAAAAAAAGAGCGAAAGGATAGAGGCAAAACAGATGAAACAATTTACGATGTCACTATCAAGATGATTCAAAAGAACATAGCATTAGGAGAAGAGGTTGAAGAAGAGGAAAAACCAATTCGTCTTAAAGAAGAAAACGATGACGAGGATTCAGAAGAAGAAGAAGAAGAAGACGCTTCTAAGCTAGATCCTCATCTTCGTGAAACCCTTCAAATTCTCCAAGACTACATCAAGTTACTTGATCCAAAAAAGCAAATTGCAGGCAAGTCAACTGAAATTAAAAACTCGTTTCAATAAACAGGGACAGTACTAAATCTGCCCGTCAGGATCGAGCGGCCCACAAAGCCTTTCAATTTGCTTTCGAATCTTACCATTACTGGCGACTACAGCATATCTATGCCTACCTTTTTTTCGAGGAATGCGCCAAAACTCTCCACCTGCGCATTCTAAAATAAGCCCACCCGCTGCCACATCCCAAATCTGTATTTTAGATTCAATATATCCATGAAGTCTACCACTTGCAACATAGGTCATAGCAAGCGCAGCAGACCCCATCATCCTTGGCTTACGAATTTTTGGTGCAAGTTTAGTAAAATAAGGAATCATATAATCCATGGTTGCTTTATCCTTAGCAAATCCAATCGCAAGCATGGCTTCCTTTAAAGTTCCATCATTAACACTTATTTTTTTACCATTAAGCTTAGCAGTTTGACCTCTAACAGCCGTCCATAATTCATTAGTAAACGGATCAAAAACTACTCCAATTAAAGTCTCAAAGTCATCTCCTGCCTCAGTGCTGATTGGTAATCGCTGCTGCAATGCAATTGATACACAAGCATGTGGTATGCCGTATGTATAATTGACTGTCCCATCTATAGGATCAACAACCCATCGAAGTTCTGTGTCAATATCACCGGCGTTCCCCTCCTCACCAAGAATAGCCACCTGCGGATGCGACTTATTTAATATCGACTCTATTTTCTTTTGGCATTTAACATCCAACTCTAACTTTATATCACGCTGAGTAGCTGAATTTATTTTTTTAAATGAAAACAAATTACTAGCCATGATTTCGCCAGCTACTTGCGCCGCTCTAACAGCTGTTTCAAGAAAATTCTTTTTTTCTATGAGCTTCATATTAAACAGAAAGGTTATCTAGAGCCTCAGTCAACTGACCATGTTTTGTTTTCCAATCTGACAGGCGCTCACGCTGCTCATCGAGCACTTCTTCTGGAGCGCGTTCAGTAAACTTAGGATTATTTAATTTACTTTGAACTTTCTCAATTTCCTTATCGATTTTATTCAACTCCTTAGTTAAACGTGATTTTTCGGCTTCAAAATCAATCAATCCTTCAAGCGGTAAGTAAAGATCGCCCAAAGCTGAGCTAATACGTGGCGTTCCTTTCGGCACATCAACACCTAAAGAAACCGACTCAGCATTAAGCAACACCTTAATAACTTCTACTTCAAGACCATCCAATTTTCCTGATGGATTGAAGCAGTAGGTAACTTTTTTATTAAAGGGGATATTGTAAGCAGCACGCAAGTTTCTCCCTTGTGTTACTAAATCATGCTTAGACTCCACTAGGCGATCAATAGATTCATCAAGGCCATAGAGTTCAATAAAATTATTATCCCAAGACTTAGGCCAGCAAGCAGTCATAATCGTCCGCCCTCCTTGCTCGTCAGGCATATCACTAGAAAAACCTAAGCCATGCCAAAGTTCCTCTGTAATAAAGGGCATAAACGGATGGAACAACCTGAGCATGTTCCCCATTATAAAATCAACAACGGCTAACACATTAGCCTTAAGATCTTGATCTTCCCCAAAAAAAACCGCTTTGCATGACTCGATGTACCAATCACAGTACTCGCTCCAGAAAAAACGGTACAAAGTTGCCGTGGCATCTGTAAAACGATAAGCCTGAAAAGCTGTAGTAACCTCATCAATTGCCTGTCCTAACCTCAATAAAATCCACCGGTCATCACTAGTCAGTAACTCAGGCCGAATCTCCCCTTCCGTTACACCACCTTGCATTTGACGAAAACGACATGCATTCCATAACTTATTACAAAAGTTACGACCAAGCTCGACATCTTTTTCATCAAACAACACATCTTGACCAAGAGGCGCACTCCGCATGGTTCCAAAACGCAATGCATCCGCTCCATACTTAGAAATCAACTCAAGTGGATCAGGTGAATTACCAAGGCTTTTAGACATCTTCCGCCCCTTCTTATCTCGAATTATCCCTGTAAAATATACATTTCTAAAAGGCAAATCATCCTTCCATTCATAGCCAGCCATAATCATACGAGCGACCCAAAAGAAAATAATGTCCGGCCCTGTAACTAAATCTGTAGTAGGATAAAATTTCTTTAATGTTTGAGTCTCATCTGGCCATCCCATTGTCGCAAAAGGCCAAAGCCAAGAACTACACCAAGTATCAAGAACATCAGAATCCTGTTCCCAGCCATCACCATCAGGACTACTTAAACCGCAGTAGACCTCATCCCCTCGATACCAGACCGGAATTCGATGCCCCCACCATAACTGACGGCTAATACACCAATCCTGCAATCCTCCCATCCAATAGTCATAAGTCTTAGACCACCGTTCAGGATAAAACTTCATTGATCCATTTGAAACACAATCGCGCGCTTGCTCTTGACTCGGATACTTAAGAAACCATTGCTTGGATAGGCGAGGCTCAATTGGAACATCAGCACGTTCGCTAAATCCAACGTTATTCTTGTAATCTTCTACCCTTGTCAGCACTCCAAGTTCATCGAGCTTCGAAGAAGCTGCATTGCGAGCATCAAAGCGATCCATCCCTGCAAGCTCCACTCCTGCTAACTCGTTCATTTTGCCATCAGCCGAAATGACTTCAATAACATCCACTCCATTACGCTGTCCTATATCAAAATCAACCTTATCATGAGCGGGCGTCACCTTCAGAACACCAGTACCAAACTCAATGTCAATATGCTCGTCTGCCACAATTGGCAAATGAGTTTGATTTTCAACTGGTAACGGCCGAATAGCATGCTTACCAACAAGATGGCCATAACGCGGATCTTTAGGGTTTACTGCAAATGCTGTATCACCTGGAATAGTTTCTGGACGAGTAGTAGCTATCTCTAACCATGTGCCAGGCTCTTCGACCACCTGAACCTTAAAATAGTAGAGCTTACTGCTTTGCTCCTTCATGACAACTTCCTCATCCGAAAGCGCAGTCAGAGATTTTGGGCACCAATTAACCATTCGCTCACCCCGGTATATGAGCCCTTTTTTATATAGATCTACAAAAACTCGCTGAACACACTTTGTGTATTCATCGTCCATAGTAAAACGTAAACGTGACCAATCACAACTAGCACCAAGCTTTTTCAGCTGATCAATTATTATACCACCATGCTTTTCCTTCCACTCCCATATATGGTTCAACAATCCATCCCTGCCAAGATCATCACGATGACGCATCACTTTTTCTTTGATCAGCTTGCGTTCAACCACGCTCTGAGTCGCAATACCCGCATGGTCTGTGCCAGGCAACCAAAGCACTTCCTTGCCATCCATACGCGCCTTACGGGCCAGGATATCCTGGATAGTGTTATTGAGCACATGCCCCATATGAAGAACTCCAGTGACATTAGGCGGAGGGATAACTATCGAATAAGCTGGCCGATCAGCACTGACCTTTTCTGGATCAGCGGTAAAACAATCATTCTCTAGCCAAAACGAATACCACTTCGTTTCAACCGCCGTCGGTTCATAAGCCTTGGGAATTTCCTCCATGGAATTAATTTTCAATACAGCCCTTTAAAAAAATTATTTTTTTAATAAGCGGTACTCGATACTATCTAATAACGCCTGAAGGCTAGCTTCGATAATATTTTCATTCACACCTACAGTATACCATCGATCTTTACCATCAGTAGACTCAATCAACACTCGAGTCTTAGCCGCCGTGCCAAAAGCACGCGACGAATTCAAAATCCTCACTTTGTAGTCAGTTAATTTAACTTTTCTTAAAACAGGATAAAAGCCACGAAGTGCGTTTCTTAATGCTTGATCCAATGCATTAACTGGGCCATCTCCGTCAGCAACCGTATGGGCAGTCTTATCCCCAACACGAACCTTCACAGTCGCTTCGCAAACATGATCATGTGAATCACCACGCATTGAAACATGGTAAGCATCTAAATAAAAAGCCGGCTCCACGCGACCAATTGCCTTGCGAATAAGTAGAGCCAACGATCCTTCTGCTCCTTCATAATCATACCCTAAATGCTCCTGTTCCTTTACCTTTGAAAGAATATCTTTCAATTCAGGGGTATCGTTATGAACTCTTATCCCCATCTCCTGAGCTTTCATAACGATATTACTTCGACCTGCAAGATCGCTTACAAGAATTCGCCGCTTATTACCCACAACTTCTGGGCTCGCATGCTCAAAACTATGCGATATTTTTTGCACAGCATTCACATGCATCCCCCCCTTGTGAGCAAAGGCCGTACTACCAATCCAAGGCTGACGGTTATCAGGAATAAGGTTTGCAACTTCATCAACAAAGCGAGAAAGATCCCTAAGCTTTTTGATTCGTGACTTAGGCAAAGATCGACGGCCCATCTTAAGAGAAATATTAGGAATGGCACTTGTAAGATTACAGTTCCCAGTACGCTCACCATAACCATTCACTGTCCCTTGCACTTGAGTAGCCCCTTGATCTACAGCTACAATAGCGTTGGCTACTCCTAGCCCAATGTCATTATGTGTATGAATACCAACCTGACAGGATAGTTCATTAGTTGCTGCGCATGTTATCTGAGAAACTTCCGATGGCAAGGAGCCTCCGTTAGTGTCACACAAAACCACAAAATCCGCTCCGGCCTTCTCAGCAGCCTTCCAAGTTGCCATCGCGTATTCTGGATTGTCTTTATAACCATCCAAAGCATGTTCCGCATCATAAATCACTTTACGACCGCTCTTCTTCAAAAACGCAATCGTATCAGAAATCATTGCAATATTTTCTTTTGGGGTAGTACGCAGTACTTCTTTAACATGCAGCAACCATGTTTTACCAAAAATCGTCACCACTGGCGTCCTCGCTTCTAGAAGCAGCTTAACCTGCGGATCATCTTTAGCTGCAATTTTCTTTCGGCGTGTCGAACCAAATGCCGCAATTTGTGAATTTTTCCATTTACGCTTGGCCGCTTCCTTAAAAAATTCAATATCTTTAGGATTACTTCCTGGCCAACCTCCTTCAATGTAATGAACACCAAAAGCATCAAGTTTCTCGGCAACTCGTAATTTATCTGCAACTGAAAAACTCACACCCTCACCCTGCGTACCGTCTCGCAGTGTAGTGTCATATATTTCTACTAAACTCTTCATCAATAGGAGATATTTTCGCCAAAGGAGTTAATTTCTATAGTCTCAAAGCAAGTGACACCAGCACCAAAAAATTTACTTTGCCAAGTTTTTATAATTCGCCATCAAAATTTAGCTGACGCAAAGCCTCATATAGCACAAGAGAAACACAATTTGATAGATTCAATGAACGCGCATCAGCATTGAACATTGGTATGCGCAGCCAATGTTTTTTCGCCTCAACACACATTTCCTCAGGAAGGCCAAGGGTCTCTCTTCCAAAGACAAAATAGTCACCTTTGGCAAATACTGCATCAGAATACCGATCGACTCCACCCGACTCAATTAGCCACAACCTGCTTGATGGATCAATTCCCTCAATAAAGTCCATCCAGTTTGACCATTTACACCAATCAACGAAACTCCAATAGTCCATCCCAGCCCTTTTTAACTGTTTGTCAGTTAATTCAAATCCCAACGGTTCGATTAAGTGCAACTTGGTATTAGTTGCCGCACAAAGACGAGCAACATTGCCGGTGTTAGGAGGAATCTCCGGCTCAACCAAGACAATATTTAACTGACAACCTGACTGAATCATAACTTAGCATGCTTTTTGCCGTACTTCACTTTCCACAATATCAAACCATGTGCGGGAGCAGTCATCCCAGCTTTAGCCCGATCGCATGACTTTAAAATATTACGAACATCAATAGGCTTAAGTTTGCCCACCCCAACTTCAACCAATGTACCAACAATACCTCGACACATCTTGTACAAAAACCCCTCCCCTTCAATAACACACGTAATCATTGAATCTTTTTTATTCAACTTACAATTGGTGACAACACGAACAGTCGATCGCATTTCATATTCACGTTTCACAGCGAATGCACGAAAGTCATGATCACCAATAAAATATTTTGCTCCTTGCTGCATACGAACAAAATCCAATTCTCGAGGCACATGCCATGCCACTTGCCGTTTAAGAGGATTGGCAACCGGATGATTCCATATCATATACCTGTACTGCTTCCCCGTGGCATCAAATCTAGCGTGAAAACTTTTCGAAACTCGCTTCACCTCAGTAACCCTCACATCATCAGGAAGAAAAGCATTCAAGGCTAATCGTAATTTCAACTCTCCAATTCGATATTCATTCTTTTGAATCTCTACATGAGCAACCATACCTCGCGCATGCACCCCAGTATCGGTCCGACTAGAACTATGGATTCTTTCAACACTAGGAAACAATCTTTTCAGCGCTTCTTCCACTCTTTGCTGGACAGTAATTCCGCTTTTTTGAACCTGCCACCCCTTATAACAGGAACCATCATAAGCAACTGTCAATTTCAACTTTAAGCACCCCATTTAAATTAAGCCAAGCTATCCAAATAACTTTGTAGTAATATAGCAGCCGCCATAGCATCTACATTTTTCCTCTTCTTATTCTTCTTTACCCTACCTTGTGTTAAAGCTCGATTAGCTTGAACCGATGTCAACCTTTCATCATATGTCTTTATAGGGATAGCGGTGCTGTTTTTAAGAACCCCTGCAAATTCTTTAACTTTTATAGATGCATCGCCATAACTGCCATCCATATTTCTCGGCATGCCAATTAACAAAAGCTCAACCTCATATTCACTAAGCAATTCCTTGAGCCGATCAATAAAATCAGAAAATGGCTCTGCAGGAATGAACTCCAACGGCTGAGCAATCATCTTCAACTCATCGCTAATTGCGATTCCCATTCGAACAGTACCATGGTCTATAGCTAAAATACGCATAGATTACAGCTGCTTCATTACATTAAACGCAGCAGAAATAGTCTTTTCAATCGACTCATCATCATGAGCAGCAGAAATAAATCCAGCCTCAAATTGAGAAGGCGCCAAATAAACTCCAGACTCCAGCATTCCTTGAAAATATTTGGCAAACTTCTCACGGTCACACTTCATTGCATCTCCCATATTACGAACCGGACTTTCANTGAAGTAACAGCAAGNCATTGATCCAATATTTTGCAACTGAACCGANACCCCTGACAATCTTGCTNCATTTAATATACCTTCTGACAAATNCCNCCCCAATTCTTCAAGCTTCTTATAAACATTACCATCAAGCAAAGACTCTAATACAGCAATCCCGGCTGACATAGCCAAAGGATTACCACTAAGCGTTCCTGCTTGATAAACGGCACCATCAGGAGCAAGACAATCCATAATATCACGTCGACCGCCGAATGCACCAACAGGCAAGCCCCCTCCAATTACCTTTCCAAAGCAACTCAAGTCCGGAGTGATTCCAAATCTTCCCTGCGCACCGGATAAACCCAAGCGGAACCCAGTCATAACTTCATCAAAAATTAACAAAGAATCATTCTTTAAAGTAATATCACGCAAAATTTCCAAATATCCATCATTAGGCAAATATAACCCAGCGTTAGCAGGCACCGGTTCAATAATAATTCCAGCAATTTCCGAACCATATTCAACAAACGCACTACGAACCGCTTCCTCATCATTAAAGGGCAACACAATTGTTTGGCTGGTAAATTCATTAGGAACCCCTGCACTATCAGGCTGCCCCAGAGTTAACGCCCCCGAACCAGCTTTCACTAAAAGCGAATCAACATGACCATGGTAGCACCCCTCAAATTTGATTATTTTATTACGTTTCGTAAATCCTCGAGCCAAACGAATAGCGGACATAGTAGCCTCAGTTCCAGAGTTACACATCCTCACCTTTTCTAGCGAAGGCACAGCATTCACCATCAGCTCAGCCATCCTCACTTCAAGTGGGTTAGGAATACCAAAACTAGTGCCCGATTCGGCAGTATCCTTAACTGCATCGATCACCACCTGAGGGGCATGACCCAAAATAGCAGGCCCCCATGTTCCAACATAATCTATATATTCATTATTATCAGCATCCCAAACTGTTGCTCCATTTGCGCGCACAGCGAAAAAAGGTTCACCACCAACTGCACGAAAAGCACGAACAGGTGAATTCACACCGCCAGGTATCCACTTCAATGCCTGCTTAAATAATAATTGTGATTTATGACATGAACGCATAACTAAAAATACTGATTTAAATCAAAACATATGAGAAATCATGCTATCGATTTGAACCTCGCAGATCAACAAGCCAACGATTATGAATTGCTTTCAGACGATTTAAATGATTCGGATGTGAATAACGAAGATTTTTTTTCTCTCCAATATCTTTAGACAAATTCACTAGAAACAATTTATCAACCTTATCAAACGATGATTTTATTGTTGGATCCTTAGGATTACCAATCAGTTTCCAATCACCCTCACGAACCGCCCATTGAGGCTGAAGACCGCTTCCCATCCAGTGAAATTCGATATGAGGTGATTTAGCAGAAGCGGACCGAATAACAGGAACCAAACTCTTGCCATCAATTTTATGATTTGGTAAATCCACACCTGCAAGATCAGCCAATGTGGGCAACCAATCCACAGACACACATAATTGATCTCTAACCTCTCCAGCAGGGATCTTCCCGGGCCATCTAATTATAGACGGGACTCGAATCCCACCTTCAAAAAAACTAGATTTTGCTCCTCGATAAGGCCCCGAATTTCCTCCACCACCAAACGTTCGAGACTCAACTGAGTGACCGTGATCACTTTGAAATACAACAATTGTATTATCCCTTAATCCAAGATCATCTATTTCCTTTAGTAAACTTCCAATTGCTTCATCCATTGATGACATGAATGCCGCATAGCGACGACGTTTATCGTCTTTAATATGAGCATAGCGACGACGCCATTTTTCGGTAGCTTGTAGAGGATAATGCGGCAAGTTAATCGCCCAATACATAAAGAAAGGTTTATCACGTTTAGCTTCCATGAATTTTGTCGCCTCATCGACCATCAAGGTCGGAAAATACTCACCAGTTCTCCAAATTTCCTCACCATTCTTATATAAGTCATGGCGATTTGGGGGGACCCAATAAAAAAAATGAGAGTAATTATCTATACAACCTCCCATATGACCGAAAGAATAATCAAAACCCTGACCATTTGGCATAGTCGGAGGTGTAAAACCAAGATGCCATTTGCCTATATGCGCCGTTGAATACCCGGCAGCTTTAAACACCTCTGCCATCGTAATTTGCTCAGTTGGCAAGGCGCCTCTACCTCCTGGATGAGATGATACATTTCCTGGAACACCAGCCCGAACAGGGACTCGACCTGTCAATAAAGCTGCACGTGACGGCGAACAAACTGCTGCAGCTGAATAAAATTGCGTAAACCTGACACCTTCATGACAAAGTGAATCCATTGCCGGCGTTATTAAGTCTTTTGCTCCATATGAATTGATGTCGATCGAGCCTTGATCGTCCGTATAAATAATAACTATGTTCGGCATCCGATCCTCAGAATTGCCCGTTAACACTAAAACAAACAAAAATATTAAAATGGATTTAATTTTCATTTCAAATTCGCAAAAAAAATAATCGCTCTACAAATAAACGCACGCTGAAAAGTCAAACATCTGAATTTTTTAAATCATCGGTAATATAAATTACATGGATATGAATAGAGTCATCATTTTTCTAATCTATCTTGGATTTAAGCAAACACCCCGGATTAGTTGTAGAAACAATATCTATTAGACTCCTCACCAATTCATTTCTAAACTTCAATTTTATGAGTCCCAATAGGGAATAGCGACTATATCATAAATTATTTTGAGATTTCAGATTGGTCTTACATATTAATTCGCATAGACCAGAATACAAAAAGGCACCTCTTGGAGCACTGTAAAAGAAAGTGTTTTACTAGTTAGAAATCACCTAAGAAGAATACAGACAAAAACTTAATCGCCACCCATTGTGTCGATCATCTGTATCAAAGGTAGAAACATAGCAATAACAATACTACCAACGATAACCGCTAGAAAACAAATCATGATGGGTTCTATTAACGAAGTCATAGCTTCAACAGACCGGTCAACTTCCTCATCATAAGTGTCGGCAATCTTTTCTAACATTTGAGGCATATCACCTGTCTTCTCTCCAACATCCACCATGCTAATAACCATAGGAGGAAAAACACGAGAAGCCTCAAGTGGGGCAACAATCGTTTCACCCTCTTTAACACTATCGTGAACATCCTGCACCGCTGTGGCTATCACTGTATTTCCGGAGGTATCCTTAACAATATTCAACGCCTGAAGAATTGGCACACCAGAATTGATCAATGTGCCTAAAGTGCGTGCAAAACGAGCAATTGAAACCTTCTCCACCACCGGTCCAACAACAGGAAAAAATAACGCCAATTTATCTAATACAAATCGACCATATTTCGTCTTGCCAAGAAACGAAAGTGTTAAAAAGAATGCAAACATTCCCGTCAGAGTTCCAAAGACATTAGTCTTTACAGTGTTACTAATACTTAAGACTAATTCAGTGAACCAATGAAGCCCTCCACCTTCGCCTGTCAAATCAGCAAAAACTTCCTTAAACTTTGGAATCACAAAAACCAACAAGATCCCCATAATCACTATGGCTACTATCAGAACAGCAATTGGATAAAACATAGCTGCCTTAACCTTACCTTTAATGCGGGCTGCCTTCTCCATGAACTGTGCTAATCGATCAAGGACCACTTCAAGCACACCTCCAAGCTCACCCGCTTTAACCATACTAACAAATAGCTTATTAAACACCTTAGGATGCTGAGCCAACCCTTCAGAAAATGTACCTCCGCCCTCAATAACTTCTGCCAACTCAGCACAAACACGCTTCAACCCTGGATTCTTTTCTTGGCGCTCTAAAACCGTTAATCCTGAAAGTAAAGGCAAACCAGCTGAAGTCAACTGAGCTAATTGGCGAGTAAAAATAGTTAAGGACTTTTCATTAACTCCAGTACCGATTTGAATATCCAGAGCACTCTTTTTACCTTTTTTCTTACCCCCAGCGCGCTTCTTTTTCTTTTTGGCCCCAGATGCGCCTTTTGCTTCTTCAACCTTAGTTGGAGCAAGCCCCATTTCCTGAAGCCTAGACAAAGCCTCAGCTTGACTGTTAGCAGGCATTTCGCCCTTTTCAGTCTTGCCAGTTTTAGTATCTAAAGCTTCGTATTGAAATGTAGCCATTCACACGCCTTTCTAGGTGTAACGCAGCACCTCTTCGACAGTCGTATCACCATCGTAAATACCGCGCAAGCCATCTTCTCGAATCGTTTTCATCCCCTCTTCAATTGCCTTTTGGCGAATAACCATAGTAGCAGCACTTTGATCCACTAATTCCCGAATTGGATCGGTAATAGTTAAAAGCTCAAAAATACCTCTTCTGCCATGATACCCAGTGTCATGACATGACGAACAGCCTCGCCCATAAAAAAACTCTTTACCACCAAGATCTTTAGGATCTAACCCAAGCAAATCAAGTTGATTATCTGTTGGCTCGAACGGGCTTTTGCATTTTTTACATACAGTACGAATGAGCCTCTGAGCCAAAACACATAGCAAAGAAGAGGAAATTAAGAACGGTTCAACACCCATATCCAACAAACGGGTTACAGCTCCCGACGCATCGTTTGTATGCAAAGTACTCAAAACTAAGTGACCAGTAAGAGCTGCCTGAATAGATATCTGAGCAGTTTCCAAATCACGCATTTCTCCCACCATAATAATATCCGGATCCTGACGTAGAAATGCCTTTAGCCCTGCATGAAATGTCATCCCTACAGCAGCATTAACAGGAACCTGCATAATCCCCTCAATATCAAACTCAACCGGGTCTTCGACAGAAAGCAATTTATCACCTAGCCCATTAACCTCAGCTAAAGCTGAATATAAGGTTGTCGTTTTACCAGACCCTGTGGGACCCGTCACAATAAAGATCCCATTAGGTGTTTTTATTGTCTCTTTCATGCTAGACAACATCTCATCAGGAAACCCCAAAACATCCAAATCCAAGGTAATTGCCTGCCTGTCTAATACACGCAACACTACCGACTCACCAAAGGAAGTAGGCAAACAAGAAACACGTAAATCAATCTTGCGACCATCCGGCATAGTTCTGGGAATACGACCATCCTGAGGTCTTCTTCTCTCATCTGGCTTCAAGCCCGCCATCACCTTGATACGACCTACAATATTATCCTTCAGATGAAGAGGAGGACTTACCAACTCATAAAGCGCACCATCCACCCGAGCTCGAATCTTAAATTCATTTTCAAACGGCTCAAAGTGTATATCACTAGCACGGTCATTAATCGCCGTCACAAGCACAGCATCAACAAATGCAGCAATGTCTTTTTCATCCCCAGACACATCAAACGACTCAGCATCCACCTTTGCTGCTCCGTCATCCTCTACAGCTTTATCACCAAACTCCTTTAGAATGTCCTCCATTGCCGCCCCTGATGCGGCTGCATCTGCCTGATCTTGACCGTAATGTTCGCCAATTGCACTTATAACTTGAGCCGGATTTGCAACTACAACCTGCACATCAAATCCAGTGGTAAAACCAATTTCATCCAAAGCAGCCGGATTCAATGGATCCACAAATGCCAATTGTAACGTAGGATCGAAAAACGAAACAGGAACACACTGATGCTGTTTAGCAAGCTCGGCTGGTAATTGACTAATTAATTCGGGAGTGATCATGGCATCATTTAAATCCATAGACTCACAACCCAAATGGTCGCACATTACCTGTACGATAGTGTCTTCATCAAGATAACCTAAATCAATCAGCGATTGAAAGGCAGTGATGCCTTTGGCATCCATCTCACCAGCTGCCTCTTCCAGCTGAAATTCTTCAATCAAATTCTGATCACTTATCAGAGCTAAAAGCGGAATTGAGGCATAATCAGCCATTACTCATCTTCCTCCTCATCTGCCTGCATTCCAGCCTGAACAGAACGCAGCTTATCCATAATCGTCCCAGGATCCTGAGCCTTTGTAATCACCTCGTCTTCAGAAATTAAACCTGCTTGATATTTTTCCAATAAATAAGAATCTAGATTGATCATACCATATTTCGCACCAGTTTGAATGTCAGAATTAATACGATAAGTTTTATTATCTCGAATAAGAGCCGCAATAGAAGGCGTGCGATTCATGATTTCAAACACTGCAACACGACCAGGCTTGTCAGCGCGAGGACAAAGCAGTTGTGAAATTACAGACTCAAGCACTGTCGATAACTGTATTCGTATGGTATTCTGCTGGTTTGTAGGAAAAGCATTAACAATACGGTCGATTGTTTTAGCCGCACCAGTAGTATGAAGAGTTCCAAAAACCAAGTGTCCAGTTTCAGCAGCGGTAATAGCCGCCTCAATAGTCTCTAAGTCACGCATCTCACCAACAAGAATCACATCGGGATCTTGCCGCAACGCTCGCCTTAAAGACTCACCGAAACTAGGCACATCAATATGTATTTCTCTTTGAGTGATTATGGCATTCTTATG
>NYWG01000094.1 GCA_002684915.1 Verrucomicrobiales bacterium | reverse complement strand
CATACATTGTCTCCTTAACTGAGACCACCGCCAAGTATTGTAAACGTATCAGTTCCCACGCACAATACAGTAGCAACTCCTTTTTGTGCTAATATTCTATTTCCTGTAGTAGAACTTCCTGCCAAATACATGGTAACAGAAGATCCTTGATTTATTGCTATATCACCAGCAGTTCCATTAAAAATCGTTACGGCATCTCCAGCACTAAACTGACCTTGAGGAACTGTGACTGCAGCAGTAGTATTAATTAATTCTCCCACATCATCACTAGTTAAATCATAAGCAGCAGATTTACTATTACTTGTGATTGCTCTTATATTTCCACCACCATCACTAACTGTTCCAGAAGCAGTTAAATTACGGGTTATTGTTACATCCCTACCCACTGTCATATCAGTACTGATACCAACAGTATCTGCTTTTAAATCTAAACTTGAAGTTAAACTCTCAATAGTTGGAGTTCCACTTTGTCCAATCAGATTTAATTCCTTTACACCAAAACCTTTTTCAGCCATCTTGAGTTTTTAGGTATTTATAATATTGACTCCAGATATATTTAATCCAGATGCATTTGTAATATTAAGTCTGACTTTAGTATCTTCTGCTCCAGGTTCATTTCCTGTCGGAGCATCCCATATTATAATAGGTAGACCTCCCTGCAATGAAGTATTATCATTCCATTCTCCAGTTCCAGTAGCATTTGGAGTTGATGAATCATTACCAACAACCATATCACTTTGTGTTCCGACTGAAGTTGTTACCCAATCTAAGACATCCTGATAAGTCCAGCCTCTATTATACTGAAGTTTTGTTGCTATCAAACCAGCAGAAACTGGGCAAGCAGAACTAGTACCACCAAATAAACAATCATAAGAAGGATGTGATTGTTGTCCGTTTAAAGTATAATAAGTATCATACCTATTATACTGTGTACCATAACTATCATCACAAGCAGCTAAACTATTAGCAGCAGGAGCATAGAAAGGAATTAGATCACCCATATTACTATAATTTACCTTTTTCTCTACTCCAGATCCTGTAGTTGAGTATAAGAAATCAGACATAGCACCAACATTTATTGTTCTATACTTTGTAGTAGCACCACTACCTTGCTTTCCTATCTGTCCTGGGAATCCATTTCTATTAATAGTATTATATGCAGCGTATCCACCATAGATTACAAAAGCATTTGGATATCCAGTATCATCCAATGCTCCCCAATAATTATCAAAATCTGGATGAGTACCCTGAACTAATTTCTGATTGGTATTACCTGAAGAACAGACAAAAATAACACCAGCATCAATCAACTCATCACCAGCAATTGACATGGGATTATCAATGTATTCAAATCTAATTGAATCTTGAGCAAAATTAGATAAGAAAGCTGGCATAGATGAACTATCCCACCCAACTCCTGCAGGAGTACCACCACCAACAATAATTTCACCATACATAGGATTATGTACTTCACATTGATAATAGTATGTTCCAGGATTTTGAGGTATAAATTTAACTTCTCCACTAATAGCACCCTGATTCCAAACACCTGGTGCTAACTCAGATCCTACAGGATTAGTTCCACGACCTATTCCTTGAACAGTCTTTATAAGAAATGGATGTCCTGTAACATCAACATTAAATTTAAGAACATCACCATCTTTACAAGTAATAGTAGGATTATTTCCACTAACACTTCCAGATTGATCTGTACCTGAAACTGTAAAGACAGAAGAATTAGGAGCAGTTACATCAACACTATACTCCGTTGATATATTTCCAGTTGTTCCTACTCTATGAAAATAATAAGCACTGCTTGGAAGAGGTTTTCTATATCCCCAACTATTACTAGATATTGTAGGATCCTTTGTTCCGTAAGTTGGATTAATTGGTTTATGAAGATGAAATAACTTCATTACATCAAAATACTGCTCAAAACCACAACCATAGTTTCCATAAGCATTGATATACCATTTATTTGCGTTATAAGCAAAACCATATTGTCTACCATATGCCTGTGAAGCACAAGGTGTTCCATGATAATCTCCACCTCCAGATGAATGATTAGCAGTATTGCTACCATTACTTCTAGCTCTAGTATAATTAGAGCTAATTGATACCGTTCCGATATTAGCAAACTGTGCAGATCTCTTATTAGGATCAGACCACCATGCTAAAGCACTTTGTTCTTGAGGAACTGTTGTCCCATCCCACCTAGTCATTAATGTAGGAGGATCAGCATCAAACCAAGCAGGATCAATATAATATGGACCATCCAATATTACATCTAAAAGATCACAAGTTCCATTACCAGGAAGAACATTACCACCAACATAATTTGTAGGATTATCTGCTTGATCATTTTGAAATTCTATATGACCAAACCAACATGCCTGATCACCAACAATAATATCAACATNCTTACCATCACCATAAGATNCTAANCGATCATNTACTACTCCTGGAACANTACCACCCCAAGCATTNGTNTTCTGCTTTGATCTTAATAACTGATATCCACAACGGTTTAGATCAGNCGCAGTAGGAGTTGCAGGAGGAGCATATCCACGAAGATTACTTACAGTATTAGCATATCTTGGAACCTGCTGAATAGCATCCGCAATTTGACTAGGATCTATCGCATAAGTACCAGGATATGAAGAAACATCAACATTAATACACTTTACTCTAGGATCCTTAGCAAGTTCATCAGCTTCAGTTTCTGTTAATTTATATGATCCTCTAGTCTTACTATGTTTCTTATCATCAATACATGAAATAACTTCAGTTGGAACATGAACATCAGTAGAACCATCCTTAACAAGTTCTCTATGAACGGATGTCCAATCCTTTGAACTATGACAAGCTATAGAATATATTTTTTTAACATCACCCTCTGGTTCTTTAGGCAATGTTTTTTTAATCTCAGAAAATTCAGGAGATTCTAAAGCAGATGTAGAGATACCTGCAACACCATCGTTTAATTCATCCATATGCTATTACAGTATTGATGTTCTAATAAATTTATATGTCGTAATTCCAGATACTCCAGTCTCAGGTGTAGCTATTAATCTACAATTACCAGAAGAAATATCAGCACTCAATGAAACAAGTTTATTAGGAAGAGACATAATTGCGTATTCCTCATAATTAGCAGTTGTTCCATCTTGTGTAACTAATATTTTCTGAACTTGAGTTTCTCCAGTATTAGCACTACCAGGATTCTGAATGTATACAGAGTACTCTGCTATCCTATAGTCTGATGCGGATATACTCCACGTATCAATAACTTGAGCAACTCCAGCAGCTGCTGTCCAAGTTCCATCATTTCCATCAACACCAACATTCTCTACCTGAAGAGTGGATAATGGATTCGTAGTTCCAATTCCAACACTAGATGTTGTATGTATACCTAGTCCAGTAGAAGGAGCAAACCTACCAGTAGTAACTGTTTTCCAAGAAGTATTTCCTGATCCATCAACACTTAATAAATCACCAAGTGCTCCATTATTTGGTGGTAATTGGAAGGTAACATTTCCACTGTAATCAGCATGTGGAGGAGCTTTTATTGTAACCTTATGTGAATTTGAGACTTCACAATAAAAATCAATATAAGATGGAGTAGTTCCAGTATTATTCTTAATTGCTATAGATCCATCAGTTACAACTACACCACTGTTGGATCCATCTCCACCAAGAGCAGAGAATCCATCAAGAACAGTGAGTCCACCAGTAGAAACAATAACACCACCTTCAGTTACCCTTAAACCTTTACCAGCAGTAACAATACCAACAGAATCTACGTTCTGAACATCCTCATAAGTAAGAGTTCCACCGATACTTACATCACCACTAAAGGTGGCAGCCGCAGCAACAATATTTCTTACATTAATATCAGGTGTTCCTGAAAGTCCACCAGCAAACGCAACTGATCCTGTTACATTACCAGTCAAATCTCCTTCAAAATTTGTAGCTTTTATAGTACCAGTAACATTAACAGAAGTAGCACCAAGAATAGCTTTACCATTAAGATCTAAAGTTCCACCAAGTCTTGGGGAAGGGTCAATAAAAACTGAAGTAATACCAGCAATTGCTGAATTATTAATTCTAAATCCACCAGTAGTAACTTGATCAAATACAACGTTAGTACCAGCTACAATGTTTATATCATCAAATGCTGCTAAAGTATCCGTTAATCTCAGTAAAACATTAGCACCATTTGGTAATGCCTGATATGTATATTCTGTATTAGTATCAGTATTTACACTAGTAACTGTACAAATACCACCAGCAATTGGAGTAACGTTTGCGTTAGTTCCAAAGTTAATTGTTTGTGCTGTTCCTATTAAATTATTATCATCCCTAACAACAACACCAGTGTTCTGTTGTTGACTAGCAAGATTAATTAAACCAGATCCATCACCAACAAACTTAGTTGCCGTAATAACTCCTGTTATATTAACTCCACCAGGTCCACTTAAAGTTCCAGTAGATGGTAAAGTCGCACCAAGAGGAAATTCTGGACCATCAGTAGCAGTTTTATTAACAACTCTATCTGCTCTAATTCTAGACATTAATCTATCCGTATACCAATGTTAATTGTATTTATATTGTTCAACGATCAACAACAAAGTCACCAGAATCAACTATAAAGTCAACATTATCTGCAACATATAAATGTTCATATCTAATAAAAGCAATATCATCTGTTCCTACAGGAGAAACGGTGAAGTGTTCCACAATGTCAAGTTGACTCTTAATTGATATTATTTCCTTATTTAATCCAGTGGATCCTTTTACAGTTTCACCACCATCTAATATACCATATCTACTATTAGTAACATTCAAATTAGCAATATTAGCAGTGCCTGTAGCATCAATATCATAAAATCCAGAGAAAGTATTTGTATCAATACCAGCAATATTAGCACTTGTTATACCAGTATTACTATCAATATCTAAGTTATGTCCAATACGTATAGCACCTAGATTAGTAGCACTTGCTATCTGTGTCTGAACCTTCCATGAGACACCATCAAAAACCCAAGACTTATCACCATAAACAAAAACTTGTCCTACACCTGGAGCAACGGGAAAACTTATAGCCATATTAATTACCTATTGTATATACCTCTAGGGTACTGAAGTCCTGATGCTGGTCTACGACCTGTTAACCAACCACTAATTGGTGTGACCAAACCAGTAAAAGCGTGATTTATTGTAGTATATGTATTACCTACTGCCCTTGCCATAGAAGACCATTTTTCCTTTGCTGGTGTCCCAATAGTAGTAGTCATTATCCATTGTTTTGTGCTATCTTCAGTATCAATTGAAGGTGTTGTTACAGAAGTAAACAAGGATGTATGATTAGTCTGTGGAAGATTCCAAGTCATTAATTAGTCCTCACACATAAAGCAACACCTTTAGACCAAGAACCTACAGAACTATTTGTAGATTCCCAATCCTGAGAATTAGTATCATAAGCAGGAACTACTACTTTATATTGTTCATCATTAGGAGAAGTTCCAATTGTAATTGTATCACCATATCTAAATTCAGTAGTAGATGGACCTACTCCAAAATATATTAATACAAAATCATCTGGAAGATAATATGGACAAGGAATAAAATTTGAAGCAATTGGAATACCTTTAATGGGTTTATAATAATTAGTATCATTCGCATCATAAGTATCATTCATATAATATATTCTCATATGGTCATGAGTAGATCTATACTCAGTGAGGAGAGGTGTCCCATATTTCTCAATACAACCAGCATAAATTCCACTATTTCCACTTCTCATATACCCATATAAAGAATCCCTAGTCTTAGCTCCATGAGCACTCTGGGCATCACTGGATACGTATCTACCATTTGGATTAGCTGTATTTCTAAAAGGTTCTCTTGTTGTAGACTGTCCACTGGTATAACCAGTCTGTCCACATATCGTAGTTCTAAATGTTACATAAGAAGTATCTCCTCTACCTTGACCTGCAGTTGCTAACGCAAAAGAGGAACTGCTATCAATTACTGTAATTGATCCATGAAAAAGATTATCAAGATCTACACCTGGACTAGGTTCCATAAAATTAGGTCCACCATTTAGAATAAAACTATGATATGTTTTTGGAACACTATTACTATATCCAACAAAAGTAAAAAGAACACAATTCTTATCCTGAGGTCCACTTGTAGGAGGTTTATTCCAATAAATTCTTAAAGGACTACCTGTTGGGTCAGTTTCACTAGCAATTTGAACATAAGACCAATATTGGTCTCTTTCCTGATAACCACCCCAATTTGTCCTTACAGATCTATGACCATCTTGAACGTCTCTTCCCAGTTCACCAACAAAAATTCCACGAGAAAAACTGTCACTTAAATTAGTATCAATAGTTCCGTCTTTATTATCATATCTTGTTCCAGGTCTATTTTTAAAATCATAAAAAATACCAGATTGAACAAATAAGAATGCATTCTTCTGATCACCAGGAGCATTATGAGAAAAACTAAAACTATAATATGTTCTAGATCTTTTCTTGAGTGGTTGCCCATTAGAAGTATTAATAGTATCAGTATGATCTCTGGCGAGAATGGCATATTTTCCAGATTCTGATTTCTGATAGAATTTAGTATCT
>NYWG01000093.1 GCA_002684915.1 Verrucomicrobiales bacterium | reverse complement strand
AAAAGAAGAAAAAAGCAGCAAGTCGAAAAGCTAATGAGTCTAAGACCACTAGGAAGTCTAAGACCACTAGGAAGTCTAAGACCACTAGGAAGTCTAAGACCACTAGGAAGTCGTAACTGTATCTATTAAGTTAAAAAATCGATTGAGAATTACTGGTCGACCATCCTTCGGCAAAAGCTAAATCTTGCCATTTCAATTCTTAAAAGAGAGCATTTGCCAATTAATCCCGAGGTTATGGAGACTTTGATTTCCAATGATTTAATGAAGCGATTGGAGCAGTTGCAGCTTTTGGCTCAGCGTCGCTCTAAGAGTTCTTCCAAGGGAGAGCGTCGCAGTAGAGCTCGTGGTTATTCGGTAGAATTTGCGGATTATCGGAATTATGTCCCAGGGGATGATTTGCGAAGAATTGATTGGAATTTATTCGGGCGACTTGGACGTCTTTTTCTAAAGCTTTACGAGGAGGAGAGGGAGTTGCCAGTAATAATTTATCTGGATGCGAGTGAATCAATGTTATTTGGAGAAGTAACAAAGTTTGATTTTGCTCGTCAGGTAGCGGCTGCAATTGGTTATGTCTCTTTATGTGGTTTTGACCGTGTGACAGTAGAACCGTTTCCTTTGGTTGATAGTCAAAAGAGTCTTGCTGGTGAACTTCGATCGGTACGAGGGCGCCATTCATCGATTCGTTTCTTTGATAATTTGAATCAACTGAAAGTCGGTGGAGCAGGTGATCTTAATCAAGTGTTAAGGTTAGGATCAATAAAACACCGAGATCCTGGTATAGTAGTTGTGTTAAGTGATTTTTTGAATTTGGACGGATACGAGGCTGGTCTGAGATCACTGACAAATCGTGGTTCCGATGTGCATGCCGTTCAGATTCTTGCTAAGGAAGAGTTGGAACCATCCACTTATGGTGATTTAAAGTTGATCGATTCTGAAACTGGAGCAGAACAAGAGGTTACTTTTGGTAAATATCGGTTAAAGACATATCAGATGACAGTGCATAAATACTGTCAACGGCTACGGGATTTTTGCCAGGCTAGAGGAATTCACTATCAATTGGCACAATCTAATACGCCAATTGATGATTTTTTGCTAAAAGCCATGCGGACGGGAGGTATGTGGAGATGAATTTTCTTAACCCGGAAGCTTTAGTATTTGCAGTTACTTTACCAATTGTGGTTGTTTTTTATCTGCTAAAGCGACGTAGAATGGTGCAATTGGTTTCGAGTACTATTATTTGGAAACGTTTTTTAAATGAAACACAGGCTAGTTCACCATTTCAAAAGTTAAGACATAATTGGTTGTTGATTATTCAGTTAGTTCTTTTGGCTTTGGCTGTATTTGCATTAATTCGTCCATATTTTTCAGGTAAATCGGAAAGTGGTCGATTCGTTGTTGTAATTCTCGATATCTCTGCATCAATGCAAGCAACTGACGTTTCATTAAATCGTTTTGAACATGCTAAGGCTGAGGTCAGAAAAATGATAGATGGAATGTATGACAATGATGAGATGATACTCATACTTTCAGGTGGGAGAACTGAGGTTCTACAATCCCCGACCAGTGTTAAGTCGATTTTGAGAAAAGCGCTTGATCAAGCAAAAGTGACTGATTCACCAACACGACTACTAGATGCAATTAAGCTTTCGCAAAATCTCACTCGTAATCGTTCTAAAGTTGAGGTGCATTTATTTAGTGATGGTGTTTCTTCCGACTTGGATGCATTCGAATTGCAGGATTTGAATTTAGTGTACCATCGTTTAGGAGAGGGAGGTGATAATCTTGGGATTGTTTCACTTGAGGTTAGATCAAGCCTGGAACAGTCGTATGAACAGTCGATTTTTGCTACAATTGGGAATTTCTCTACAAATGCGATGTCGAGCGAAGTGACATTGTTTTTTAATGATCAAATGATAGGAAACCGTAATCTGACTGTGGGGCCAACCAATACGGCTTCATTGGTTTTTTCTACTAATCAAAGTACTAATGGTGTGTTTCGGGTGCGCCTAAAAAAGGATGATGTTTTAAAAGTAGATAATGTCGGTTCTGTTATGGGCCTTACACGCCGTAATGTAGACGTATTATTAATTACTAAAGGAAATATATTTCTCGAAAAAGCGATTCGGAGCATTGGTGATGTAGATTTGATTGTTAAGTCTAGTTTGACGGATTCTGACCCAAAGGTTGATGTGGTGGTGCTTGATTCTATTAGGCCTAGTGTTTGGCCAATGGGTAATGTTATGGCAATTAATACTCAGTCAACCAATTGGTTTCAGCCAAGCGGTTTATTGGAAGATCCGCCAATTGTTGATTGGAAGACTACTCACCCCCTTCTTCGATTTGTAAATTTTGACAATATACAAGTTGCCCAAGCAGTAAATTCTGAATTACCGACGTGGATGAGTCCTATAGTAGAGTCTTCGTCTGTGCCATTGATAGCTATTGGTGAAAATGATGGACAGCGTGCTCTTTGGGTTGGTTTTAATCCACTTGATAGTACGTGGCCATTGCGAGTGTCCTTTCCTATTTTTATCGCCAATGCTATCGATTGGCTTAATCCAAAGATTGTTACTAACCTGAGAGTAGGAGAACCGTTTAGTATGCGTATGCTAGATAAGGATTCAATGATGCTTGTGACTTTGCCAGATGGTGAAATAGTCCAAACACCTACAACAGGCAATGGTGAATTGGTTTTTGCCGATACACTTCAGCAAGGTGTTTATCATGTTAAATCTGGTACAAACAAAATCTCATTTTGTGTCAATCTTCTTGATGGAGTTGAGAGTGACATTGAAGCAAAGGATATTTTAGAATTGGGCCAATATGGGAGAGTGGAAGCAACAGTGCAGCTTGATTCTAATAAGGAGCTGTGGCGCTGGTTTGCTATAATTTGTCTATTGTTGCTAATGTTTGAATGGTGGTTTTATCATCGACGTACCGCATGACTATTAAAGAAAAATTGTTGCTCTTAAGCATATTCTTAATGCTTCTTGTCGGCTGTGGATTCAAAGGTGAATCTATTACTGTATACACATCACAGGATCAGGTTTATGCCGAGCCAATACTTCGTGAGTTTGAGGATCAATCTGGCATAAGAATACGTGCGGTATATGACAGTGAAGCGGTAAAAACTGTCGGTTTGGTTAATCGATTAATCCTTGAAAAGGATAACCCACAATGTGATTTGTTTTGGAACAATGAAGAATTAAGGACTAGGCAACTTGCATCTAAAGGTGTGCTTGATACGGATATTGGGATAGAGGTATTTGGAGCGCGAACACGCCAGTGGGTTTGGAATACAAATCAGCTTTCACTCGCATCGATCCCGAAAAATTTAACTACACTGACCAACGTCCAATGGCGAGGTAAGGTGGCGATTGCTCTACCGTTATTTGGATCAACCTCTACGCATTTTCAAATATTGCGACAGCAGTGGGGTAGGAAACGCTGGCGGCAATGGTGTAGGGCATTGCTTGCGAACGATGTAATGACAGTTGATGGTAATTCCGTTGTGGTTCAGTTGGTAGGAAGAGGGGAAGTGGCGCTTGGGCTAACAGATTCAGATGATGTTAGAGCAGGTTTGAAAAACCAATTGCCCATAGCAGGGAAATCAATTTTTGAGGATGGGTTTTTGATTCGTAACTCAATTGGATATATCGCTGGCTCACCTTTTCCGGATTTGGCTAAGCGTTTAGCTGAATTCCTGCAATCGGATTCAGTGAAGTTTGCTTTGATTGATGCGGGGGCTCTTGATTCGTTTTCATCAGGTTCTATTCAAGAAGTCAATTGGCAGAGTGTAGTTGAGGAAAATGAAGTTGCTGTTGATGAAATTAAATCTGTTTTTCTTGATTAAATGAGTTGGGGTCTATTGATCGACAGCTGTCTATTGGCGTTTTTAGTGACGTTTTTGGCAGTAGTAGTTGGTTGGTGTATTTCCTTGTTTCTTGTCGGGGCCAGTGGTTGGAAGCGTGTTATATTTCTTGTGGGAGTAGTAGCGACTTTTTCATTGCCTCCGTTCTTTGTGGTGAACAGTTGGTTAGGCTTATTTGGTAAAGTAGGTTTGCTAAAGTCGTGGGTTTCAATTGATGCATATTCGTTTGGTGGAGCTACTTGGGTATTGGTAATGATGTTTTGGCCTGTTCCCTGTCTAATGTCGTTTGGAGCTCTAAAGCGGTTAACTCCTGAATTGTTGGATGCGGAACCAGGGATTAGAGGGTTTGGGTTGCTAAAATATGTTTTGTTCCCCCTTTCTTATTCAGCACTGTTCCAGTCAGGTGTTATTGTTTTTGTTTTAGCGTTCAACAATATCGCAGTGCCGGCAATTTTGCAGGTGAAAGTTTTCCCTGCTCAGTTCTGGGTGCAGTTTAGTTCTACTTATAATTTTCAAATGGCTTGGCAGTATGGATGGGTATTGGCATTGATTCCAATGGTTTTATTATTAGCTTTTAATGGCCGTATGATTGCTTGGCCTTGGGAAAGTCAAGGTTTGGATTCTAATGTGTTCTTGGAACGGCTTGGCTATATAATACGGAATTTATCTGCAGTATTGTTTGGGGGTATGATTGTTATTTCGCTTTTACTGCCACTTGGTCAACTGCTGCTAAATGCGCGGACATGGTTGGATTTTTCAGGTGCAATACAAGCGGGATCGCGTTCGATTTTTAATTCATTTTGGTTTGCATTTTTAACTGCATCTTCGGTTTCTGTTATAGGTGTGTTAACAAGTAGTTATAAGGTGTTTCGTTTAACCTGGTTGTTTCTGTTTTTACCAGGTGTATTGCTTGGGGTAGTTTGGATTTCCATATTTAATCGACCATCTCTGGATTGGTTTTATGGAGGTGGTTGCATGGTTGTTACAGCATTAAGTCTCAGATATTTTGCCTTTGGCTGGGAGGGAATGCGCGGAGCCAAAAACTCAATTGATGCCGACCTAGTAAGTGCCACTGATCTCTTTGGGGTGTCTTGGTGGCAACGTTGGAGACATTTGCTGCAGCCTCAAGTAGGTTGGGCGATATTTGCAGTTTGGTATGTTATTTATTTGCTATGCCTCTGGGACACAGAAACAGTTGTGTTAATTGTCCCGCCGGGAGGTGAAACACTGGCTTTGCGAGTATTTAATCTGCTTCACTATGGGCATCATTCCCAGGTTAATGCGCTTTGCCTTATACTGTTACTACTAGCATTATTACCTCTGGTTCTAGGTTTTGTACTTAGTCTAATAATTAAAAAATGGCTTAAGCAAGATGACCTATAGTATGTTCTGGATTTAATTAACTTTTGCTATGCAATAGAGATATTCTTTTCCGCGAAGGAAAAGTTGGTTGCCTACGATGGCAGGTGAACAATCAAATTTTTCATCTAGTTTGTTTGATGCCAATACCTCGAATTTGGCGCTATCTTTAAGAACAGCTATTGATCCATTGCGGCCTACGATATATACCTTGCCACTAGCACTGACAGGAGAAGCATACACTCCGCTGATTCCAGTGAGTCGTTCGCTTTCAACCAATGATTTTCCTGACTTTGTCTCACGAACTGAAAGAATGCCATTATTGCCGGAAAGATACCAAAGACGATCGTTACTCAGTAATGGAGATGGCACATAGGGAGTCCCCCTGTCTGCAGTCCAAGTAACTGATTCACTGCCAGTAAGATCTCCGTTGCCTCCTAGTTTTATCGCGGCTATGTGGGCGCCTCTAAAGCCACTCATGGCATAGGCGGTTTCTTTGTCAACCACAATAGAAGGAACGGTGTTGCCAGTTTGGCCACTGCATTGCCAAAGAAGTTTTCCATCATTAAGCCTATAACTTCGAACCGCTTTGGTGCCATTAACTAAGACTTGAGTGACATCTTTATGAGTTGTAACGACAGGTGTACACCAACCAGTAGCTTCGTTGCGTTCACGTTTCCATTTTATCGTGCCGTTTTTTTTGTCAATGGCGTAAATATATGAATCGTCTTCCTGGTCCCAAAGTAGGACTATTGTATCACCATAGAGGGCAGGAGAGCTTCCTTCTCCGAAACTGTTTCTAGTTCGCATGTTACCAAAATCTTTTTTCCATTTTATTTTACCCTTCATGTCGAAACAGTACAGGCCACGCGAACCAAAGCTTACGATTATGTTTTTTCCATCTGTTACAGGTGAAGCTGAGGCGTAACCATGATCACGGTGGTGCCCTTCATGAGGGACCGCTGTGGCCGCGACAGTACGCCAGTTTTCTTTTCCACTTTCTCGATCGTAAGATATTAGAGCAAAACGATATTCCTCGGTAGGCTTTCGCCCTCCACCAAATCCTCCACGACTAAAGCCTGATCCAGAGCGCCCTCTTCGGCGGCTGCGTTCGTTACTGCTTCTTTCTTCGCCACGGTTGCGACTGAATTGTTGGCGTAATTCATCTCTCATCGATTGTCGTTCAGCATCGTTTAATTCACCGTCACCATTTTTATCGAATCGCTTCATTATTTCTTCACGGTTGAATGAGTTCCCCCCGAAACCACCGCGGTTCCCACTAGTGTTCCGATCAGTGTTTCCCCCTCGTCCCTCCGAGCGTTGTCCTCGCTGAGAATTATTGCGCCCACGTTCCGTAGGTGTTCCATTTTCGGTTCCTTCTACTTTTTTCCCAGTTTTTTCCGCTACTAGAATAAATACTTCATCTTTCCAAATTACAGGGGTGGAACTCCCAGAGCCAGGTACCTTTATTTTCCATTTAACATTTTTATTTTCAGAAAACTCTGTAGGGGGGTTGCCGTTAGGGGCTACTCCATTTGCCTTTGGTCCACGCCAATTTGGCCAATTTTCGGCGAAAAGTGTTGAAGTGGCAAAAAACAGGAATATGCCAAGGCAAATATTCTTAAAGTAATTCGTTTTCATATTAAAATACATAACTATTAGACACCGGATTAGTGGTAAAGGTTTCAATTAATTTCACACTGTGATTTTCAATTACATATCAGGTAGTTAGAATATTTGTTCATGACGATTGAGGATAATCTGGTCAATGGTGAGATTCGTTATGTGGATCGCTGTGACGGCGAGCTTAAGACGGAGGTTATTTATGGCGAAAGGGGGCTTCGTTGGGTTTATGGTAACCCGCTTGGTCGTATGGCTCAGTGGTTATTAATCCGGCGTTGGATTGTATCTGCTTATTATGGACGAAAGATGGACGAATTGAAAAGTTGCCTGCGTATTAAACCCTTTATTAAGAAGTATTGCTTGGATGAATCAGAATTTGCTGAGTGCCCAAGTGAGTATTTATCTTTTAACGAATTTTTTTATCGGAAACTTAAACCTGAATCACGTCCTATTGATAAGTCAGTTAATTCTATAATTTTCCCTGCTGATGGGAGGCATATGGCTTTTGCTGATATTTCATGTGAAAATAATTTCTTCGTGAAAGGCCAGTCGTTTGACTTGACGCAATTTCTAGGTGATGCCGAATTGGCTAAGCGTTATGAGGGGGGATCGATGTTGCTTTCTCGGCTTTGCCCAATTGATTATCATAGATTTCATTTCCCTTGTGCCGGAAAGGCGGCCTCCCCTAAGATCATCAATGGTTGGTTGTATTCGGTAAACCCTATTGCACTCATAACTCGTCCAACGATTTTCTGGGAAAACAAACGAGTAGTTACTTCTTTAGAGTCAGCTGATTTTGGTGAGATACAGTATGTAGAAGTGGGAGCGACAATGGTTGGGAGTATAACGCAAACTTATATGCCAGGAGAACAGGTGGCAAAAGGAGAAGAAAAAGGATACTTTGCCTTTGGCGGATCTAGTGTGGTAATACTTTTTGAAAAAAATCGGATGAAGTTTGACTCTGATCTGTTAGAGAATACTGCTAATGGCTTTGAAACCTACGCTCGTTTTGGAGAACGCGTGGGGCAAATGTTCGGTTAGAGTTTAGTCATGAACTATGTATAGAAGATTGCTAATCCTTTTTATTATTGTTCCTCTTGTAGAACTTTATTTACTAGCTATTGTAGGTGGTCGTGTTGGCTTGCCTGCAACGATTCTTTTGGTAGTACTAACCGGTGCTTGGGGGGCGTACTTAGCAAAAAGTCAGGGATTGTCTATTTTAGCTAAAATTCAGTTTGAGACTTCAGCTGGGCGTGTGCCTACAGCAGAGTTGCTTGATGGGTTATTGGTTTTGATAGGAGGAGTTGTTTTGTTAACGCCTGGGCTTTTGACCGATCTTGTTGGTTTCCTGCTGATGGTTCCAAGTTTTCGTGCGATTATCAGAAATCGTGTAAAAGCTAAATTTGCCGCTCAAATACGTGGTTTCAACATGAAGTCGTCGGATAGAATGGGAGCTCAACCGAGCGAGGATAAAATTAACAAAAATGATGATATTATCGATGTCTAAGGCACTTAATTTCTTTAGTGATGCAATCTTCTTGATTGGCTGAGCAGTGTCACTGTGGTACTCCCGACGACTATCTTTTTATTTTGATTTATGAGAGAGCTAGTGATTGGCATAGATAGCGGTACGCAGTCGACTAAGGCATTGGTGGTTGATGTGAAAAACGGGAAGGTTCTTGGTCAAGGCATCAAGGCTTATGACTTGATTGGCGGCCTGCCTGCTGGAGCCAAAGAACAGGATCCATCTGACTGGATAAATGCAACTGAGTCGAGTATTTGCGCTGCCCTGAAACAGGCCAAAGCCAGAGCAGGGGAAGTTCGTGCTATTGGAGTTAGCGGTCAGCAACATGGCTTTGTCCCAATAGATAAAAAAGGTAAAGTTATCCGGCCTGCTAAGCTTTGGTGTGATACATCGACTACTAAAGAGTGTGATGAGCTTATGGCAAAGCTTGGAGGGCTTAAAGGATCAATCAAGGAAATTGGTAATGCAGTTCTTCCCGGGTTTACCGCTGGCAAGATTCTATGGCTCAAAAAGCATGAGCCAAAAAATTTCAACCGACTGGCAACTGTCTTGCTTCCTCATGACTACTTAAATTTTTGGCTTACTGGTAACTCAGTAATGGAATATGGGGATGCTAGTGGCACTGCCCTTTTTAATGTTCGGACTAGGAAGTGGTCAAAGAAAATGTTGAAAGTTATCGATGCCGGACTGGAGTCTAAGATGCCAAGATTGATTTCAAGTGATCAACCCGTCGGTAATTTAAAAGCTTCGACTGCTAAACGGTTAGGTCTTAATACCGATGTAATTGTAAGTGCAGGAGGAGGGGATAATATGATGGGCGCAATCGGAACTGGTAATACCCGCCATGGAGTTGTGACTGCTAGTTTTGGTACTAGCGGCACGATTTACGCATGTGCCGATAAACCTATAGTTGATCCAAAAGGTGAAATTGCGGCTTTTTGTGATTCAACTAATCGCTGGCTTCCTTTGCTCTGTACAATGAATGTGACAGTAGCTACCGAATTAATTCGCAAAGATTTTAAATGGACTCACTCACAGTACGAAGCTGCGGCGCGAAAGGCTCCTGCCGGCTCGGCTGGTTTGTTATTGCTTCCTTACCTTGAGGGTGAACGTACTCCTAATGTGCCTGATGGAACCGGAGTATACTTTGGAGTACGAGCAGGAACTTTTACTGAAAAACATTTTGCTCGGGCAACGATGGAGGGAGTCACTTTAGGCATGAACTATGGATTAAGTCGCTTAGGGAAACTGGGTGTTCGGCCTGGGCAAATTAGGGCTACAGGTGGCGGAGCTAAATCTAAACTGTGGCGTCAGATAATGGCTGACGTTTTTAATACTCAAGTTGTGACTCTTAAGGTGAGTGAGGGTGCCGCATATGGCGCCGCATTACAGGCTTTGTGGAGTCTTAGAAATCAGAAGGAGCTTAATAAAGTAAACATCGAGGATATAACAGACCGTTTTGTTAAGTTGAATAATCGAGAAACGACCGAGCCGAAGCCGGAAAATGTAGCTATATATAAAGAAGTTCAGTCCTTACAGAACGACTTGTCGAAATCACTTCGGAAGCAATTCAGTAAGCACAGGAATATAATAGATCTAAGTAAGTAAGCTTACCTTAGTCTTTCCAATCGAAAACATGTAGTCGGTTCAAGCTTCTTATCATAATAGTTTTATTTTGAATGCCAAGGTGTGCCCAAGACTCACCTTCAATAAGGCGCCTTTCAGATAGAATATTCAGCTTTTCTGGATCTGCTTTAATAAGGTAAAGAATCCCTTTTTGGTCTAAAGCCAGAATTTTGTCACCGTTGATGACTAAACTCATATACTTGCCAAAGCTTTTGGAGCTAACCCATTCTTCTTTGCCAGTTTTTAGATCAAAACATGCGAAACGATTACTTCTTAAGTGCAGGTAGACTTTCCCATTGTACTGTACGGGACTACACATGTAACCTTGAGACTTGTTGTTCCATTTAATATCGGCCGACCAATTGTTCTTTTCATTCTTGTCTAATTTAATAAAAGAAGAACCACCACCATAAGTGCTCGTGTAAATTCCATTTTCAAAAGCCAGAGGTGTCAGAATATTCATGTTACGGAATGCTTTTATAGGAATATTCCATAGTACTTTACCGTCAACACTGTTTATGCCGTTTAGATCGGCTCGTGTTTGAACAAGGATCTGACCTTGTCCATTAATATTCGCAAATGTTGGAGAAGAAAAAGCACTGCCATACATTCCCCCTTTATCATTCAAGGCTCTCCAAATTACAGTGCCAGTCTTTTGGTCTATCTTGTTAAAGCTCGCACCTGCTTGCACGTAGACATATTTATCATCTGTCATTGGCGAGCTTGCGAAGCCAAAGTCAGGTAATGCAGTTCCATATTTTTTCGGAAAATCAATCTCCCACAATATTTCTCCAGTTTGAGCATCCAAGCAAAGGAAGTGATCTCTCATGCCTCCTACAAAGACTTTTCCGTTTGCAACTGCAGGAGTTGAGCGAATCCAACTGCCATTACGAGCGGCAAAAAAAGGTACTTTCATTTCACCTGACCATGTTTGTTTCCACTTTAATTTTCCGTCTTTGAGAGAGTAGGCCAAAACGGATTCTTTTCCTTTTGTGGACTCAGTTGTGAAAATTAACTCACCGTTTGTTATTGGACCCGAATAACTAGCGCCCAGATCCTCAGTTGCCCAAGTCTCAGATAATTTATTTTTATCAATACTTTCTGGCCACGGAATGGGAGATTTATGGCTTCCATCACGAAGGTTCCCTCGCCACTGATTCCATTCCGATGCACTTACGCTACTAAACTCAAATGCCAAAATTCCGAAAAACAAAAAGAAAATCATACAATTTCGTAATATCTTGAGTGAAAGAAAGGGATGACCATAATGGGTGTGTAGCGGCTTAATCGTTAATGGCCTAGATTGTTTTGAGTTATTTTTTATCATTATGAAAAGGTTTTTCTTATATTTTTGGTCAGGGATCCTAATTACATCAATTGGTTATTCCAACGATAAAGAGGTTTATAATATACTATTCGCATTTGCAGATGATTGGGGCAAATACGCCAGCGCCTATGCTAAGGTAGAATCAAGGCCTAGTCCAAATACAGTTATCAAAACACCCAATTTTGATAAAATTGCTCAAGAAGGAGTCTTATTTAAAAACGCTTTTGTTACAGCCCCGTCATGCACCCCATGCCGCAGTTCTTTGTTGTCGGGTCAGTATTTTTTTCGGACGGGGATGGGAGCTATTTTGCAAGGGGCGAAGTGGGATCCTGAGATTCCTGTTTATCCTTTGATGCTGCGTGACGCTGGATATCACATCGGTGAGACCTACAAGGTTTGGACGCCAGGATCACCTGTAGATGCTCCTTATGGAGCTGGCAAGTATTCCTATGAAAAGAGTGGACGCATGTTTAATGGGTTTTCACAGTTAACAACCAAGCGTGTAGATCAGGGTATGACGGTGAAAGCAGCAAAGCAGGTGCTTTATGACGAGGTTATAGGTAATTTTAATTCATTCATTGATGCTCGCGATAAGGGGAAACCATTCTGTTATTGGTTTGGCCCAACTCTTGTTCATCGTAAATGGACCAAAGGCTCCGGCAAGGCGCTTTGGGGAATTAATCCTGATGAGCTACAAGGTAAACTACCGAAATTTTTACCAGATGTTCATGAAGTGCGTCAGGATTTTGCTGATTATCTTGGTGAGGTTCAGGCGTTCGATACTGCTTTGGGTTTGATACTTAAGCGGCTTGAGGAGCTGGATGAGTTAGATAATACTGTGGTGGTTATTAGTGGAGATCATGGCGCTCCTGGATTTCCAGGTGGGAAATGTAATCTGTATGATTTTGGAGTTCATGTACCGCTTGCAATTTGGTGGCCAGGAAAGCCAGGGGGTAGAGTAGTGGATGATTTTGTTAATTTAATGGATCTTGCACCTACGTTTTTGGATATAGGTGGAGTAAAGCGACCAAAAGTAATGACTGGTCGTAGCCTTGTCCCAGTTTTAAAATCCAATAAACAGGGTTTGGTGGATAAAAAAAGGAACTGGGTAATTACGGGACGCGAGCGTCATGTAGCAAAGGCTCGTGAAGGTTTTTTGCCTTATCCGCAACGTGCGCTTCGTACCGAGGAGTTTCTTTATATCATTAATTTTACCCCGGATAGATGGCCGATGGGAAACCCCTATAATCTCACCAATAAAAAAACTCCAGATTACAATGTGCTTGAAAATAATACTTTTATAACATTCGGCGATCTTGATGCTAGTCCAACTAAAGCTTGGATTATTGAACATCGAAAGGATGATAAATGGAAATGGTATTATGACTACGCATTTGCTAAGCGCCCGCGTGAGGAGCTTTACCATTTAGAAAGTGATCCCGATCAAATAAAGAATTTGGCCAAAGAAAAAAAATATCTTTCTATAAAGAAAAAGCTAAATCGTCAGTTGATGAACCGTTTGAAAAGATTACGAGATCCTCGTGTTCTTGGAGATGGGACTACCTTCGATAAACCTCCTTATGTTGTAGACCTAAATTAGGATTTGGGGGGTATATATTCATCATATAGATATTTAATTAAGTTTTCATATGATAAATCTATTTCTGAAAAATGATCTTTTTGTAACATTTTCGAGTGTGTTTCGTTTTACTTACTATTATTTAATATGAATCGTACTATTCGTTTATTCTGCTTGATGTTTTGCGTTCTAACTTACTCAAATTATGTGAATGCATCCAAACAGCCCAATGTGTTGTTTATATTTACGGATGATCAGCGACCAGACGCTTTTGGTGCAGTCGGAAATACCGACATTAAGACCCCAAATATGGATAGTATTTTCCGAGATGGCTTTGTTTTTAAACAAGCCTACATACAAGGATCCATGACTAATGCAACATGTTTACCAAGTAGGGCAATGCTCATGAGTGGTAAATCTCTTTTTCGTGCNCCGCTTCGCCTTGACTCTGGCATACTTCTCCCGCAAGCCCTTCAAAAAGGNGGCTATCATACCTTTGCTACAGGTAAGTGGCATAATGGAGCATTGTCTTTCGANAGATCTTTTGATGAGGCTGAGGCAGTTTTNTTAGGTGGTGCTGCGCGTTCTCACATTGGTGTTCCTGTGAACCGCATGATAGCTGGATTAATGGTGCCGTACGATTCCGGTGAATCCTTTTCAACTGAACTATTTGCGGATGCGGCAATTGAATTTATTGAGAGTAGAGAAAAGTCGGAAGAGCCTTTCTTTTGCTATATCCCATTCACTGCACCGCATTCTCCGGTGACGCCTCCTGGAAAATGGGCTAACATGTATAATCCTGAAAACCTTACGTTACCACCTAATCATGCCGCGCTGCGTCCTGACTTGGTGGACGAACGTCCTGGCATTGGTCGTTCTGGTGGTTTTGGTCGTTTTCGACGTGGAGGTGGAGATGGAGACGAGGCACCCATCGACAGAGCAAAAAAGGAATTAGCCTTATATTATGGTTTGGTTTCGCATCTCGACCATCACATAGGGCGTGTGATTCAGTCACTAGAGAGAACAGGCCAGATTGATAACACAATCATTTTATTTGCTACAGATCATGGCATGGCGATGAATAGCCACGGCCAGAATGGTAAACATAATGCTTTCGAACACACTTCTCGTGTGCAAATGGTTTTCAGTGGTTCTAAAATTCCGAAGGGAGAATCTGATGCATTAGTATACCTTTACGACATATACCCCACACTATGTGGTTTAACTGGATTGTCTGTTCCTGAAGGTGTTGAAGGGAAAAATTTGTCTGGAATTATTAATGGAAAAGAAGACCTAGTAAGGGAGTATCTTTTTACGGCGTATATGGATGATCAACGTACCATTCGTAATGAACGTTGGAAACTTTTTTACAGACCTAAGTCAGAGCAAATTGCGTTGTACGATTTAAAAAATGATCCATACGAACTAAACGATCTAGCTCAATCTGTAAAACAATCTAAACGTATAGTCCAATTAAAACAGGCGTTATCTAAAGCACAAATGGAATATGGAGATTCAGCTGAGGTAACAACTAAATTAATGCAGAGTCGAGGTGGTCGTTCTGGAGGTCGTTCTGGAGGTCGTTCTGGAGGTCGTTCTGGAGGTCGTTCTGGAGGAATAACAGAAATTGATGCATCAGTTTTGGCCAAGAGTGTAGCCGAAAGTTTTTTAAATCACTCTAAGTCGACGCTTGAGTTGTCTAAGCAAGACTTTGAGTATAATTGGATTAGTTTGTTTTCAGATTGGAAGGGTGGGGAGTCGTCTGCCGGGCGTCGACAATTGATTGCCGGCTTTGCAAAGCTACTTGGTAATAATAAAGGGATAGCTCGCCCGAGCACGCAATCTGTCAGACAACTCGGAGTCGCTAATGCAATAGGTACTCCTTCATCGGATTACGCAGTTATTGCTAGGGCTTTCAGTTATGCAATCGATAGTGATGCAGATCGGGAGATTACAATTTCTGAGGTTAAGGATGCTGTTAAAAAATGGTCTGCTAATGGGGACAATAATAATAATGGCCAACTTGATGTTGTTGAAATTACGACTTTAGTCGAAGGGTTCTTCAAATCTCTTCCTGCATCAGGGCCACGTCGTCGTAATGGCCGTTGACTCTTTATCAGTTTTCGGTTTTAAGCTTCATGGGATTGGCCTATAAAAGCGGGGTGTTTAATATTGATAGAATTATCCTGTTCTTTTCTTTTTCGTTCTTTTTTTATGCGGTGAATTTAGGGGCTGGAGATTGGCCAAATTTCCTTGGGCCTACCAAAGATGGTATTTCAACTGAGTCCGACTTAATTGACAGCTGGTCAAGCGAAGGCCCTAAAGAGATTTGGAAAAAGCAAATTGGTACGGGGTATAGTGCCCCGGCAATTAGAGATGACCGTTTGATTTTATTTCACCGTATTGAGAATGAAGAAATTGTTGAAGCTTTCAATGTAAAGACAGCTGAATTGATTTGGAGGCATAGCTATCCCTCTCGATACAGAGATCCATTTGGATATAGTAATGGACCACGTTGTTCCCCTCTGTTAACAGAGAAATATTGTTTCACTTTTGGAGCTGAAGGGGTGTTGTTTTGCTTGGATGTTAAAACTGGTAAGCCAATATGGCATCGTAAGACAGCCGAGGATTTCAATATTCCAGAGGCTTTTTTTGGGGTGGGGGCTTCACCTGTTCTAGAGGGCGAACTACTTATAGTTATGGTTGGAGGCCAACCTAATTCCACTATGGTTGCTTTCAATAAGAATTCGGGCAAAACCGTTTGGGAAAATGTCGGTCAAAAAACGTGGGAAGGGGTATCAGCAATAGGTTGGCCAGGGGAACCTCGTGTACGTTGGAATGGCTTTGAGAAATTAGCAAGTTACTCTACGCCTAAAATAGCTACAATTCACGGTAAGCGCCTTTTGTTTAGTCTGACTAGGCAAGGATTAGTTGCAATGAACCCAAAGGACGGATCTGTTAAGTTTAGTCGATGGTTTCGATCTCGTGTTAATGAGTCCGTCAATGCTGCTAATCCCGTGGTATCTGGAAGTCAGGTGTTTTGTTCTAGTTCTTACTATGGAGCAGGCTCTTTTCTTTTAGATGTTGGAATAGATTGTGAGTCATTTAATGAGGTTTGGAGTACCTATGAAAGGCGTAAGAGAGATCGAAAACTCAAACCGGTTCTAGAGATTCACTGGACAACTCCAATTTTGCATGATGGCCACTTATACGCTTTCACTGGGAGAAACGAACCCGATGCTAAGTTTCGTTGTGTGGAGTTAAAAACTGGAAAGATTAAATGGAATCGAGAAGAAAGCTGGCGGGCTTACAGTACTAAACAGCCGAAAGTTTATGGTCGTGGTTCGGCATTGATGGCCGATGGAAAACTCTTTGTTTTAGGTGAAGGAGGGCTGCTTGGGCTCTTTGAGGTTACCCCAGATAAGCCAGTTGAATTGGCCCGTTATCAGGTTCCGGAATTCCATTATCCATGTTGGGCAGCTCCCATCCTTTCTGACAAACGTCTATATATTCGAAGCGAAAGTTATCTGATTTGTTTTAATGTATCAAAATAACATTAAATATCGTAAATGCTTATCCATAGGTTTTACACTTATAGAGTTGTTGGTGGTTATAGCTATAATTGCGATCCTAGCTGGATTACTATTGCCTGCATTGTCTAAAGCAAAAGCTAATGCCACTGGTATTTACTGTCTTAACAATCAGCGTCAATTACTAACCGCATGGAAAATCTATGTTCATGATTCGGATGATCGGCTTCCTCCTAATGCTAAGCATATATTAGATCCCCGAGGTTGGATTAATGGCTTTCTTGATTTCCGACCAAACAATCGAGACAATACTAACTTTCTTTATCTGATAGGCTCAAAAAAACAGATGGGCGAACTATATCCAAAGCTTGGTCCTTATTCTCAGTCTGCAAGTATCTATAAGTGCCCTTCGGATAAGTACACCTGCAAGATTAATCGACGAGAGCTATCGCGGGTGCGAAGTGTTTCTATGAATGGATTCATTGAAGGAGGTCTTTATGATCCGGCGATGAATATGAAGACTTCAAGTATTCACGGACGCGGTTGGCGTAAATATGACATGCTCTCTCACATCGTTGATCCACCACCTTCTAATCTTTGGATTTTTGCGGATGAACATCCCGATAGCATTAATAATGGAGGGTTCGTGCTTTATCCATTACCTGCACGTACATGGCGTAACCTTCCTGCTAACTATCACAATGGCGGCTGTGGATATGCATTTGCTGATGGCCACGCTGTAATTAAAAAATGGTCTGATCCTGTTCCAAAAGATGAACCAGTTTTGAAGCGAATGCGGCTTGACTATTCAAACGCTGATTCTATCGGAGGTAAAGCACAGGACTATAAGTGGGTTATTAACCGCTCAACTGCCCTTCTTCCAGAGTAACCAAATGTTATCCTAAAACGATTGCCTAATTATTATAATATGTAAAAACGAAAATAATTTTTTCTACTTACAAATTATCCCGGTAAATATTTCAAAATAAACAACACGTAGAGTGTGGCTAGAAAGATATGAAGAATTGCAAATGGAAAGGCTTTCTTTACGAACCCCATGAAAGATATTTTAAGGTCATATTTATGCATAATTGTTACAGCGACCAGTGTTGATGCGGAACCGATCGGGGTTAAATTACCACCGAGATTAGCTCCAAATATCACAGACCACCACATGCCCGAATCTCCAGGAATATTCATTGCCTTTAAAATATTTGAAAGAACAGCAGCTAGAGGAATGTTATCAGTTACACTGCTAGCAAATGCAGAAGAAATTAAAAGCAATCCTCCTCCTATGTTGGCTCCCATTCCAATAATAGGTGCAATACCTTTGCCAATAAGTTCCAAGACTTTGGCTTGTTCCATTGCATATATTGCAACAAAAAGATAAACAAAAAAGAATAATAAGTCCCAATCGATTCCGCTATAAAATTTACCAACGCTTGATTTGAACTTACAAAGCATTATTACCGCAAACATCATTGCAACGAATCCCATTCCAAGTTTCCCTATTGGCCAACCATTGAATGATGCGGAAGCGATAAAGCAAATGAACAATAGTAACATAGCGACTCCAAACCAAAAAAACCCCATGCTCTCTATGCCGTCTCGTTCATCAAAACTGGAAACTTGGCCAAGTGCAACAGCGCGTTCTTCGTCTGTCTGTAATGAATCGATTTTAAAAGATTTTGCTCCCATTAATATTGTGGCTGCTGTTGCAACAATAACGTAAGGAGCCGCCTTTATAAAAAACGTTACAAAACCAATGTTAGCTGTAGTCCCGACAATGATATTGGGTACAGATGAGATTAAGGTAAGTAACCCTCCAATATTCGTGAGTAACCCCTCAACTAAGAGAAAGCCTAAAAGCTTATCGCGTTGTTTTAGTTTTCCTAATGACACGGCACTTAGTGATCCTACTATTATCATTGCAGTAACGTTATTAAGAACCGCACTAAATACCACTGTCATAATTCCGTAAAACCATAGTAATCTTCGTGGGTCTCCTTTTGACATCTTCGTAAATTTAATTGCTATATAAGTGAAAAGTCCTGATTTACTGGTAACATCAACAAATAAACTCGATCCAAGTATAATAGTGACAACGCCCCATTCAATTCCTGGAATGAATACAGGTAAATTAATTTTATGATTATTAGGTAGCTGCACTTCACCAAATGGCAAGATGCCAGTAAAGGCTCCTAGCAAAAGAGCAATTACGGCTGTCACTCCAACTATAATTGATTTTTTTGCATGGATTTTTTCCTCTAAAGCAAGGCATAGAACCATGGCTACAAGTAGTCCTGTGAATAAATAAGTAATAGACGGTGCAACTGTGCTAATTCCGTGATCAGAAGCGGCTAATAAAATAAAATTCATGATTATTTTTGTTACAGCATTAACAGTGGAGTCGTTCTCAATTCAACGGCGAGTGGATAAGCCACGCCATGCATCGCTAATTGATCGTCGTCCTTAGTATACATTACGAGTAAGTCAATTTCATGCTCGTCTATTAAATTTCGATAATCAGACATTCGGCATCCAAGCCCAATACAGTGTTCTATATTTATAGTTGGGAATGTTTCGGTTAGGTTTTTCCTGCAAGATTCGACGTAGTCGCTGGGATCTTTTAGTAGTCGGGCTTTGATTTGTTCGCTTGCTGTTTCTGTGTCAAGATCTGGAATTTTTGAAACTGCCGATATATAGCGATCGAACACAGCTTTATCCTCTATGTGCGCAAGGAAAAGCGTCCCTCCAGTTTGAGTAAAAAGTGCAGAGTAATTAACTAGGCTATGGTCACCTGCTAAGTGATCAGTAACAGCCATTACTTGCTTAGTATTTTTAAGTGAGTTGTTATTTAGATTATTACGATCAAGATTTGGTAAAATAAGAACTGGAGTGGTTGTAGCCTGTGTAAGGACATCAATGTGAGTTCCCAAGCCATAAGCCCAATCAACAGCATCACAGTGAAGATGTCTATAGGTGACAATCAAGTCAGGCCTATTATTCTCAACAGCCTCTAGCATATCGTGTATTTTTGATTGCTCTGTTCTGCCGAATAACTTCCATTCAACTTCCGTATTTTGTTCAAGCACCGAAAGGAAACCCTTAACTAAGTACAACAAATCATCCTGCAAAGCTTCCGGTAAATCTTGGATGATTAAAACTCGTTTGATCTTAATATATTGAGGAGTGAATGCGTCTTTAGCTGCCGCATTAAACACGCTCTCAAATTGATCCAGTGTGCTCATAGACGTTCAAAGTATAAAAAAAACTTTTTTCTATCAAGTTGCAATAGTCTAGTTTTATAGAATAAGCCGTCTCATCGTTATATAAATATGATACAATTATTAATAAAGCTTATTAAACCAAACGGTTTAGCTCTGAAATGTTAATTGTTCATTATATCTTCCAACGAATTAGACGCTCACTTAATTCATGTTCGATTTCAGTTGGAGTTATGAGTTTTGGAAAATCAGTCTTTATTTGTTTGAGCGTAGGTATTTCTCCCCAAGCGGTGACCGTAAAGAATTCAGCCATTGGTAGCTCGCTGAGTCCAAGTTCTGCATTTCTTTTTGAATAACGTCGTTTCAATGTTAATTTCCAGTCCTCGATTGATGTTGGTGATTCGATGTCGTGTCTTCCGACCCATGGAAGCCATTCTGTTATCTGCGATCGATGGCACCAACTCATCTCTGCCATCAAATCAAAGGCCTCGCTTACATCTATTGCTAGATCAAATGCATTTTCACCAAACATATAACCATCATAGGCATTTAGGATGACGGGTACTTTACAGGGCTTGGAAGCAGAATCTTCTGAGGGATATTCAGGCGTGAAGGCGTGAGGAACATTTATCATATATGCTACTTTGCGTACAGCTTCAGCCACGGCGACATGGTCTACATGTATGCCAGCCAACGTGTCATTTGGTAAAGGTGGAGAGAATAAATAGTCTGGCTCAAAGTCACGGATGGCTTTCCATAAAGCAGCCAACAGAGGGACATCTACCTGTAGGCAAGCTTCTCGTGGAGGTTTGCCGTTTGGAAGCTTAAGTTGCTCAAACTTGTAATTTCCAAGTGCAGCTGATTGCAGCTGCTCCTCAAGTCTTACTCGACTAGTCTCGTCTCGAGATAATTGATGGTGTCCAGCTTTTCCATCAGTACACACTATTACTTTAGCCTGAAAATCTTTGCCTATCTGACGACGCCACACTTCGAATGTGCCAGCTGTACAAAATTCGTAATCATCAAAGTGTGCGTGGATAAAAAGAACCTTCATAGTTAAAAAAAGAGAGCCAAAGATACCGGCTCTCTTGCAAAATCAAAACCGAGTACTCTTTAATTTTTTGGGGGCTTCGGAGCTGCTGCTTTCTTCTCATTGGCTTCCTTTGCGTTGCCAACAGCACCTCCAATACCAGCTCCAATAAGACCACCGACCAGAGCCCCTTTGTCACGTTCGCCGGATTGGTTGCCAATTATTGCTCCTACACCTGCACCAACTAATGCTCCTACGCCTGCACCAACTGCAGTTTTTTTACCTGGCTCAGTAGCACAACCGGTTAAGAGTATGGCTGCAGATAAAGCCAAAAAAGTTTGTCTTATTTTTTTCATAACGATCTGACAAGATTTTCTAATTTAATTTACTTTTGCACAAGCTGAATTTACATCGGATTGTTATTTCTGTTTTGCTGTTCCGCTAATTTATTTAGAACCTCTAAACGATTGCTCATCTCGACAGTAAAATGTTGGAGATCTTGATTGAGCTTGGAAAATTCGTCTTTTAGGTTGATTTGTTGAGGATCTTCTTTTTTGAGGCGAGTTTCCAGTTCCTGTTCCTTCTTTGCATCTTCCATGCCTGTCAGCATGACGCCAACGAATAGGTTTAAGACAATCATTGCGCCAGTTATAACGAAGCTCACAAAGAATATTGCTGCTCCAAATGGGGATGAGTTTGATTTGATCTGGTCTCGAGTGAATCCAAGCTCAGCTAGCATTGTGTATGATGATTCGTCATATCCATAGTTAGCACTACCGTACATATTTATATACATCAGGTCTGTCCAGTCCTCAAGTGTCACTGCCCGGAAAAGAGATAGCATTGAGGTCTGGAGATTTCTAAAGTGAACAGGGTCGTTATCTGAGTAAAGGAAAGTTGCCATGCAGCCATAAATATAAAAATGTATTGTTGCTAAAAGGAAAACATAGCCGATGGATGGAACGCTCTTTAGCACAGCCCCTACTAGTACTTGTAAGCGAGGAAGTGCCGATACCAGTTTTAAAACACGGAGTACCCTTGCTAGTCGTAAAACTGCAACAAAGTCATTGGACTCAATTGGAAGTATGCAAACAACTACAATGCTGAAATCAAAAATATTCCAAGAATCCTTAAAATAGTTCAGTGGATCTCTACCTTGAGCTACTATTTTGACTAAAACCTCTAAAATAAATATTCCAAGAATTATTGAGTCAAGTGCATTGAGAGTTACGTGATGTTGGGCTTCGAAATTCTTGTATGTTTGCATGCCGACAACTAACGCAGCTAAGCCGATAACAAATAGGATGAAGTTGTTGAATAACTTTGATTCCGAAACTTTTTTGCATAATTCAGCCATAAAAGATAATTTTTCAGATTTTTATTATAATAACAATATATAACTCCTTATATGTAAAACGACTTGCATGCCCTTGATGAAGCCTGATTATTGGCGGACATGATTTGCTTATCAAGAACTGTTGGAATAGTTATTACGGTCTTAATTTTTCATAGTTTCGGTCTGAGTCATCTTTGTGCTCACGAAGAGGAAGATCAGCCTAGTAAATCCAAATTAAACAATGGAGATCTCAAGCGTGTTCTTGTCTTTTCAAAAACTGCCTGGTATCGGCATCCTGCAATTCCTGAGCTGAATAGTTTTTTAGTTCGATTATGTTCTAGGTACGGTATTCAAGCTGATGTTACCGAGTCTCCAGAGGATTTTAGTAGATTGAATAATTATCAAGCGGTTATTTTTAATAGTACAACGGATATTGGGAAATCTCTTGATAGCAAACAAAGGAAGCAGTTAAAGGACTGGTATCATGCTGGTGGTGGTATTATGGGGCTTCATGCGGCAGCTGTTCATCATAATACCTGGCCTTGGTGGTCAAAACTGGTGGGTTGCGGATTTAACAGCGACTCAGATTTTGTTAAAGCAAAGCTAATTGTTGATTCTAAAAACAAGAATCATCCTATCGTAAAAGGTTATGGCCCCGAATTCTATTATACAGCTGACTGGACTAACCATGATAAATCAGTAACAGGTTTACCTGGAGTGAAAGTTTTGTTGAGGATTGATGAGTCAACTTATGATCCAGTTCGAGATGCTTTCAAGAATAGAGGAGGCAAACCAATGGGTAAGGATCATCCAGTTTGTTGGATTAGAGAATTTGAAGATGGTCGATTTTTCTATACAGAGCTTGGACATGAAGTGAAATCACTCGATACTAAGTTTGGGCACCAGCATCTCATCGAAGGGCTTCGCTGGATCGTTGGAGTTGATAAATAGCCGGCTTTTTCATAGCGAATGTTACATTATATATCCCCATTACTTTTAATTTTTGCATTTCTTCAGGAATTAAATGCGCAATCTTTGGATGGGCGTAATAGAAAGATAGTTAATACATCTCAGCTCGAAGATCCCGATTTAGTTAAATTCGCATTGTTTAAACAAAATGCCCCTCGTCCAAAAAATATTTCACCATCTAATACGAGCTTACCGCTAGAGATTAATCGCAATGCTCGTATAGTTTATGTTGGCAATACTTTGCTAGATCGTTCGCAAGATTTTGGTTATCTTGAAACACTGTTACATCAAGTTCATCCAAATCATCATTTGACAGTGCGTAATTTCGCTTGGTCTGCTGACACGATTGATTTGCAACCAAGGCCGGCAAATTTTGCTGATACAGATCAACATTTGGTATTTGCAAAAGCTGATATAATTTTTGTTGCCTTTGGATTTAATGAATCTTTTAAAGGAATAAGTGGTGTTAATAATTTCCGTAAAATCTTTAATGAATATATATCGGCAACGAAGGCCAAGGCGTTTAATGGCAATTCAGGCCCAATGATTATCCTGCTATCGCCGATTGCAAATGAGAATATCAAAGGGGTAAATGCAGCCGATAATAACGCGAATATTAAGCTATATAGCGATGTGATGCGTGATATTGCAGAGAAACAAAAGGTTGGTTTTGTAGATTTATTTTCAGTAACAGAAAAAGAAATGAGATCGCAAGATCATGATCTAACATTCAATGGATGTCATTTAAACGATTTTGGTTATCGGTTGTTTGCTGAAACTGTTTTTAATCAGGTTTTTGGATATAAACCGCCTGTTATTAATGAAGAACTCCGTGCAGCAGTTTTAGAGAAAAACAAGCAGTTTTTCAGGCGGTTTCGACCGGTAAATACATTTTATTATACTGGTGGTCGTAATCGAAGTTACGGTTATCTCGACTTTCTTCCGGCGATGAGAAACTTTGACATAATGACTGCCAATCGAGATGAGAGAATATGGAATATTGCTGCCGAAAAGCAGGTTCCTTTAACTATTGATGATTCCAATGTACCACCTCTACCTATGACCAAACAAAGCCGAGGTGCTAACCGTTTACTTTCGCCTGAAGATGAACTTAAAGAATTTGAAATCGATTCACGTTTTGAGGTTAGCCTTTTTGCATCCGAGAATGAATTTCCCGATCTTGCTTGTCCGATCCAAATGCGATGGGACAGTCGAGGCCGACTTTGGGTTAGTTGCTCAACAACGTATCCCCATGTCTATCCAGGAAATGAGCCGGACGATAAAATCATAATTCTTGAAGATACTGATGGTGATGGTAAGGCGGATATTTCAAGCGTTTTTGCTGATGATTTACATATTCCTTTGTCATTCGAATTTGGTGATGGTGGTGTTTATGTATCAGAGGAGCCTCATTTAACATTTCTAAAGGATACGGATAATGACGGTCGGGCTGACATTCGCGAGAAATTATTAACTGGTTTCGGTAGCGAGGACTCTCACCATGCATTGCATGACTTTGTTTGGACTCCGGATGGTGATCTTATTTTTCGTGAAGGTGTTTTTCATCACAGTCAGGTTGAAACTCCATATGGTCCTGTACGTCAGCAGAATAGCGGTTGGTTTAGACTTGATACGGATAGTCATCGCCTGACTACTTTCGGTACTCATCAGAGTACTAATCCCTGGGGTGTAACATTTGACGATTGGGGACAGCATATGGCTAGCTATCCAATCTACGCTCAGGCATTTCATGCTCTAGATCCAGTTTATCCAACTCAACATCCTCGTCCTGTTGGGTTACGGGCCTACTCTGGAACATGTGGTCAGGAGTTCGTAGATTTTCCTAATTGGCCTGTTGAGATGCAGGGGGGGTTTGTTAAAGTTCGCTATAAGCCTACCAACAGGATTGAATTTCATCGATGGAAAGAGTCCGATCATGGCTTTGTTGAAGAATACGTTGAGAATATCTTATTTTCTAAGAACCTAAGTTTTATTCCGGTTGACCTACGTTATGGGCCGGATGGGGCGATGTATGTTTGTGACTGGTATAATCCAATAAAAGGGCATGCTCAGTATTCATTACGTGATGTACGAAGAGATAGAATAAGTGGTCGTATTTTTAGGATTATGCCAAGAGGTTCCAAGTCGCAGAAGATGCCTAAAATAGCCAATGCTTCGATTGTAGAATTGCTTGATATACTTAAGCGCCGTGAATATCGCTATCGGTATTGGGCGAAGCGTGAGCTTCGAGAGAGGAATACGAACAACGTTAAGGCAGCCCTTGATTCATGGGTGGAGAATCTTGATCCAAATGATTCACGTTATAGACATCATCAGATCGAAGCTGTTTGGCTGTATCGCGGGATTAATGCTGTTAATATAGATTTGCTAAATGAACTATTGAAATGTTCCAATCATAACGCTCGTGCTGCAGCTGCTCACCAATTTCGTTATTGGCATTCTTACTTTGATAACCGTAAACAAGTGATAAAAAACCTAGCTAGCGATTCTAGTAGTTTAGTTCGAATGGAGACTGCTATTGCTACCAGCTATATTGGAACTCCTTGGGCACTTGATGCGCTTGTGCAAATTCTAAAACAACCAAATATCGGTCACCTTAGCTATGCTATTCGTACTGCGCTCGGTTCCCGTACGCTGGAGCCGTACTGGAAGAGTAATGCTGATTCTGCTGATAAGTATCCGGAGATTGGAAAATTTATTACAGCATTCAGCCTTCGTCAAAAAATGTCACCCAATCGACGATATTCTGCAAGTGATGCAGAGTTTGATTCTCGTAAAGATCTTAAAATAGTAAAAATTTCTGCTGTTAAGGAACGTATGTTATTCGATGTTACTAGATTTGAAGTGAAATCTGGGCAGTCGATCAGAATCGATTTTATTAACCCGGATGCGACCGCTCACAACTTAGTAATTGTAGCGCCTGGTTCAGAGGAGGAAATAGGTCAAGCTGCAAATGAAATGGCCAAGGATCCAAAAGCTGCACAGAAAGGTCAATTTGTACCAAAATCAAAAAAAGTGATTCAAGCAACTAGAATGGTTGCACCTCTTTCAGCTGAGTCACTTCGATTTGTTGCTCCGAAAAAGTCTGGCGAATATCCATATCTTTGTACATTCCCTGGCCATTGGGTAATAATGAAAGGTAAGATGGTGGTGAAGGAGAGCAATGAATAAGTTCGGAGAAATTTTAAAGAGCTATATAATCCTTTAATTATTACTCATTTCTAATTGGACTTATCGAGAATTATTTCGAGCGATGGTTTCAAGATGATTTAAATAGTTTAAATTCCTCGATTCATTTTCCAGAGCAACACGCAACCAATTACTTGAAATAGAAAATTCGGTAACCACATCCACAGGTGCGGTACAAGGGCAGGGAAGCTTTCTAGAGATTGGGCGAGAATGATAAGCCCATAGTATATTGTTACTAAGACTAGTGCCATCGCTATGCCAATATTAGTTTCTCTTCGTTGAGTTCTGATAGCCAGTGGGATTCCTATGATTGTAAATCCAATACAAGCAAATGAGAATGCGAATTTTTGGTGTAGTTGTATTTTGGCTGCAGTTGTATCGGTTCCATGTTTTTTTGCCTCATTGATGTGTTTCCGTAATTCTATAAAACCTAGTTCTTTGAGTTTTGTTGATCTTTGAGTTTTATTATTTTGTTTTTTACCTAGTGTCATAGGTCCATATTTTGAATAAACAAAAGTTCGTTCCTTGCCTTCATCGAACTCGAACCCATCGACAGATCGAAGTGTGAGTAGAATCTGTTGCGTGTCTGGTTTAATTTCAAGTGAAGCTACATCAGCATTCATTCGCATCTTCAGTTTTTGGTTCTTATCATACTGATATATGGTTACATCGTGTAGAGTGTTGCTTCTAATTCTATTTACATACACACGGTAGTTAGGGGGGAAATCAGTGTAGCTTTTTTCTTGGACTAAAGCTGATGCTGTTGCTAGGCCATGCTCGAAAATCATAGTCTTATATGCTGATCTGCATTGTGGCCCAACCTGCAAATTGATCCAGCCGCAAATTAATGACATAAGTGCGCCGATTAAAAGCACAGGCATGGTAAGTGACAGAAGACTTATTCCTCCAGCACGGGCTGCGGTTAATTCTTGATCAGAGCTGAACCGTCCGAAGACGAGCAGCGTAGCTGTCAGCATTCCCATTGGTAGTGAGTAAACGAGTACAAATGGAATTAGTAAGCCGATCGCTTTGAATAGAAAGATGGGAGAGATCTGGCCAGAAGCCATAAGGGCTGCGATTTCTTTTAGTAAGTTGCCTAGGAGTAATACAAACGTGAACACCACCACAGTCATTAGCATTGTGGCTAATACTTCCTTAGCAAGATAGAAGTGCAGTGTTTTCATTTTTTGTCAGTTAACTGACTGCTGTTGCCTATTGTTGAAGTTAGCTGACCAAGTACGCAAGTTTTATGCTGCGTGACAGCTACAAGTCAGTTGGATAATATATGTCCATGCGGAGGATCCTTTATTCGTTTTTATAGCGAATATTTTTTAAGGAAATCGCTTACAATCCAAATAAATGAAAGATTTAGAGCCAAATTCTAGCAAATCACCTGCTGCTTCAGATGATTTAGAGGAATTGGTCAATGAGGATGATGCAGTAATTGGTCTTGCTCTGAAGTGGTCTGCGTTTGCAGCAGTATTCTTATTAGTTTCTGGTTTTATCGCGTACAATTTATTTAAGCCAAAAGATAAAAAGGTAATAGTGGTCGATTCTATTATTGAAGCTCCTGAGCAACGTGTTGTTCCGGCAAAGGAATTTGTTCCGGAGACCATGTTCACCGAAATAACTGCAGAGGCTGGTATTGAATTTGAGCATAATAATGGAGCCGTTGGAGATAAATTGTTGCCAGAATCAATGGGAAGCGGGGTCGCATTTTTTGATTTTGATGTAGATGGCGATCAGGATNTGCTTTTTATTAATGGNACTTGGTGGCCTTGGGATATAAAGAAAAAACCAGAGCTAAAACCAACTACGTCAAGTCTTTATCGGAACGATGGTAATGGCGTATTTGAAGACGTTACAGTTGGTTCAGGATTAGATGTTGCGTTTTATGGTATGGGTGTGGCAATTGGTGATTACGACAACGATGGGTTACCTGACATTTATTGTACGGCGGTCGGAAGTAATCGAATGTATAGGAATCTTGGAGATGGGAAATTTACTGATACGACCGGGGTAGCCAGGGTGGCCGGAGGTGAAAATGAATGGAGCACGAGTGCTGCATTTGCTGATATAGATAATGATGGTGATTTGGACTTGTTTGTTTGTAATTATGTACGTTGGTCTCGCGAAATTGATTTCGAAGTGAACTATACTTTAGTTGGAGTCGGGCGTGCTTATGGTCCTCCAACTAATTTTCAAGGAACTTTTCCTTCTTTGTTTCGAAACGATGGAGATGGAAAATTTACGGATATTTCTCAATCTGCAGGGATTCAGATTCGTTCCAGTGCAACGAAAGCACCTATGGCTAAGTCGCTTGGAGTGGCCCCAGTTGACCTAGATGAAGATGGCTGGGTAGATTTTGTAGTAGCTAATGACACTGTGCATAATTTTGTTTTTAAAAACAAAAAAAACGGAACCTTTAGTGAGATGGGCGGTATTAGCGGTATTGGGTTTGATAATAATGGTAAAGTTCGAGGTGCGATGGGTATTGATGTAGCGCGTTTTCGGAATGATAAGGCTTTGGGTGTAGGCATTGGTAACTTTGCCAACGAAATGATAGCGCTTTATGTCTCCACGCCAAATAATCAATTACTTTTCACCGATAATGCGATCACTGAGGGTGTTGGTCCGGACAGCCGCTTGTTACTTAAATTTGGCTTGTTCTTCTTTGATTATGATCTTGATGGTTGGCAAGATTTATTAACATCGAATGGTCATCTTGAGGAGGAGATTACAAAGGTGCAAAAGAGTCAGTCGTATGCCCAGTCAGCTCAGCTTTTTTGGAACTGTGGTGGAACTCCAGCTAAAGGTGGTTTTGCGGTAGTGAATAGTGGCAAAGTAGGTTTTGATTTATTTAAACCAATTGTCGGGCGAGGTTCAGCATTTGCCGATATAGATGCCGATGGTGATCTTGATGTTGTATTTACACAACTTCATGGAAAACCGCTTTTGCTTCGAAATGATCAGTCTCTTAATAACCATTGGCTACGAGTGAAATTATTTGGTAATTTAGCCAATCGAGATGGTGTTGGTTCGATAATTAAACTTAGTTATGGAGATGTCACTCAGTGGCGTTTAGTTACACCAGCGCGAAGTTATATGTCTCAGTCGGAAACTGTTGTTACTTTTGGATTAGGATCAGAACCTAATCAGATAGAGCTGGAAGTATTATGGCCGGGTGGGTTGAAACAGATTTTGCCTGTTTCAAAGTTCGACACAACAATTTTTGTTAAAGAGCCTTAATATTACAGGCTATCTTTGATTTCATTAGCAAGTCTTTTTCCAAGGGCAAGGCCTTCATTTAGATTTCCGCTTACTGTGCTTTCGCTGAAAGAAGTACCAGTGCCAAAAGAGATGCCAGGCATTTGAATTGTATTATTTTGAATAACGGCGTGTGCCGCAACTGGTGTTTGGCATCCCCCCCCCATTTCTCTAAGAAATGAACGTTCAGCTTCGGTGCATACTTGAGTATTGAAATGGTTGAGTCGCTGGCAAAGTTTGGCCACTCTCTCGTCATTTTCACGGATTTCAATTCCAATGGCACCTTGCCCAACACATGGAAGCATATCTCTAGTTTCGATTATCGTTGCATTAATGCCATCCGGAACAGCATCGCCTTTTAGTTCATTGTTTTTATTAATTTCAAAATTGAGTCTACGTATGCCGGCGTAAGCCAAGATAGTTGCATCGATTTCACTATTAGTAGCAAGTTTTTCAAGTCTGGTTGGTACATTGCCTCGAATTTCAACAATATTCCAATCTGGCCTAAGTCTGAGTATTTGTGATTTACGACGAGGGCTGCTGGTGGCGATATTAAGGCTTTTGGGTAAATCCTGAATAGCTAGACCTGAAGCGAAACTTTTATATTCACGATGGTTGATTTCCTCCTCCTCAACTGTTTCGACCAAGTTGGTGTTTTCAAAGTGTTTTTGATCTCGATAGACAATTACCTCTCTGGGGTCTTCACGTTTAGTAATGGCACCGAGTGTTAAACCAGCGGGTAATTCGGTAGGTAAATCTTTTAGACTATGTACAGCTATATCAGCTTTTTGTTTAATTAGTGCTACTTCGAGCTCCTTTGTGAATAGGCCTTTTGGAAGCGACTGGTTAGATTTGATCCTCTGTGACTGTAGTTTGTCTCCGGTGGTTTTTATTATTTTAATCTCAAAGTTTAGTTTCGGAAACGTATTTCGACATTGGCTGAAAATTGCGTTTGCCTGTGCGAGGGCGAGTGCGCTTCCTCTTGTGGCAATTATAATGTTGTTGGTATCAAACAAATCAGGAAATTGTGTTTAGCTAGTGGTTTGTTGTTTATTTATGATTAATGGAGATCTTTTGTGATAGGGTTTTAAGTCTATTAGAATTTCATCTCGTTTTTTTGTAATTAATTTTTCGCA
>NYWG01000092.1 GCA_002684915.1 Verrucomicrobiales bacterium | reverse complement strand
CCATGAAAACATGCCTGGTTCTTAATTTTTTTTAAATAGACCCTGCCTGTCACGCAGGAGGTGCGAGTTCAAGTCTCGTCACTCCCGCCACTTTTTAGCGCCTGAAAGGGCGCTTTTTTTGTCTAAACAGGTCCGCACAGATGTGCAACGATAAGTTTTCTTCAATAGATACAGTAATAAAATTACTTAGAGTTTTGCGTATAATTAATAGTTTCCCCACTCATAACAAACGTCTTTCCCTTCCTCACAGATATGCAGGTCAACCTATGGAAAGTGGGTCTTAAAATTTTATTATATATTAATTAAATGAAAACAGAGTTGCAGCGATTTTTCAGATTAGATAGATTAAGAGCAGTAACCACTATTCTTATGTACCTTTATCAAATTAAACAGAAAACTTCGACTAAATTTGGATTTACTTTGATTGAATTGCTGGTGGTAATAGCGATTATTGCTATTTTAGCCGGTTTGTTATTGCCTGCATTGGCGAAGAGCAAGAGTACTGCTGTCCGGATAAAGTGCAGTAGCCAGCTTCGACAGCTTAATTTAGCTAATACAATGTATTTGAACGATAATGAGGATACCTTTCCTTATCACCGCCGCTCATTGAGCCGTAATCCTAGCGAAGGGTTTAGGCGTTTAGCTGAGCTAAATAAAGGATTGTCATTTTCTAGGGAGGAAACTTGGTTCACCTTGATATATGGTTATGCGCCTTCTGATCAGGCTTATCGCTGTCCAGATTTGAGGCAATCAAAATTTAAAAACTCTTCCAAGAGCTCTGACAAATGGCTGTTCGATGCTCATAGTATTGGATATGGTCAGAATTCTTACTTTCTCGGTCAGATGCCGGGGAGGGATAGAGAACAAAGTGGAAGGTTGCCTTGTGGTTACGAGGTGAAACTAGGGACAGTTAGGAGTCCTGCTGAATGTATTAATATTGCCGATTCAGAGCAAAAAAACGGTGGTCATTGGTCACTAACTTTGTGGTGGCCATTCATAAATCGTGCCAACGAAGGTGTTGCAAGTGATAGGCATTTAAATTCGGCTCCTGTCGCATTTGTCGATGGACATGTTCAGACGTATAAAGATCCGGATCGTACTATTAATCCTAGGCAGGACAATACTGCAGAATATATCGAAAACTGGGACCCACAACAGCGCGTCCAAGCTTTCTGATAGTTTGAGATTTAATGGATAGTGGATGCAGTTTCAAATTGAGGAAGAGACTTTAGCTCCGAGGATGAAATTCTCGGTGAATTGCCTTGAGGCGCTGCCCAGCAATATGTGTATAAGCTTCAGTAGTAGAGATACTAGAGTGACCCAGTAGTTCTTGAATTACACGGAGGTCTGCGCCGTGCTCTAATAGATGAGTGGCAAAACTATGTCGAAGCATATGAGGTGTTATGTTTCGGCTTATACCTGCCATAAGACAACATTTTTTGATGCGAGTCCATAAGGTCACTGATGCAAATGCTGTGCCTCTTTGAGTTAAGAAGACATTTCCTGGAGATTTTTCTCTAATTAGTTTTGGCCGTCCAGATGCAAGATAACTTTTAACGGCTTCGATAGCACGGCGGCCTACGGGCACTACGCGCTCCTTGTTGCCTTTGCCGATAACCTGGATAAATCCTGCATCTAATCTTAACTGCTCCATTCGCAATCCACGTAATTCGCCTAAGCGCAATCCAGAGGCGTAGCAAAGCTCGAGCATTGCATGATTGCATAGTGAGACTGGGGTGATTGGCTTGATGGGGTGTAAAAGTTTTTCGATTTCTGAAGGTGTTAAATCTTTTGGTAGCCGGTGCCAGCGTCGCGGCAGGCTTAGATTTTCTGCTAGATTTTTTGGAAGTAATTCCTCTTGTATGCAAAAACGGTAGAATGCTTTTAAAGCTGCAATTTCTAGATAAAGGCTGGCAGTACTTAGCTTTGTTGATTCACCGCGAGGTCTGCCAGGTTTTTTTTGAAGTTCATCTGAATTATTAGTAATTTCGTTACGCTTATGGTTTAGATATCCTAGAAGATGTGAGAATTTGACTTCATTCCAGCTTTGTAGTGATTGCTTATTAGACCAATCGGCGAATCGTATGAGGATATTACTGTAGGCTTTCTGGGTATGTTCTGACTGTCCACGTTCGTGGCGGAGGTATTGTCCGAATTCGTCAATTAGAGCCAGCATATCTCGTCGGGTGATGCTAGGTCGGATTTGGCTTTGCGGTCAACTTATAGCCCGTTATTATTTTTCCACATTGTTTAATCGTTTTTTTACCTTATCTGCAGCTTTTGCGTTGGTTATTCCGGCGGTAGAGGCTTGTCGCTATTCAGTGCGTGATGTTGGTTTTGCAGACCTTGGAAATGAGCGTTATACGCTTAGATGTTTTGTAAGTGAATCGAAAAAGGATGAGTCCGGTAATCGATTTAGCCAAGCAGCTAAGGTTTTATTGGGTGATTCAAATGTGGAGTTCGAACTATCTATCCAAAATCTGCAAGAGCAGCGTAGTATTTTGATTTCACCCGATGGAAAAAGGAAATACAATATTACTCTCCCTAGTACTGGTTCAAAGATTGATCAATTAGAATGGTCAACCATTCAATCTGTTATTGCTTCACCTGTTCGAAATGATTTAACAAAAAAACTTATATCGAATTTTGCGGTGGTATTGTTGATAGAAGGTTCCGATCAGTTGCAAACTAAGCGAGCACAATTAGCTGCAACGGAAGCTATCCAAGCTATCACCAAGCTTATGCCAAAAATGCCTAAGCCGGTAGATAATCCGCCAGTTTTGATGCAACTGTCAGTAGATCAATCTTTGACGGAGTCTGTTTTATTGTGGAGTTTGGGCATGGACACTAAAGCGGCATCTGAGCCACAGGCTGTAGTTCTAATGGGGCGTGGACGTCGAGTAGGGGAGATGTTAAGAGGGGGACTGATTACGCGTACTGCTTTGCAAGAGGCATTAGCTGTGATTGGGCAGGATTGCGAGTGTGGCCTTGACCGTGTTTGGATGCAAGGCGAGCGGTTTCCCTTGGCATGGGGTCAACCTGAAAAAAAAGCTGCTTTTTCGGAATTGGGATTTGATCCAGATAATCCGAAAGTTAAAGCTGAGATCAGTCGTATAATTGCGCGTGGGCCAAATTCTCGACCAAGTGGTAATACTCAATCCGCTTCAGATAATTTTGATCAGCTTGCTCTTGGTTACAGTGAGGATATTATTGGAATTGATGAAGATATAGTGAGCATAGAGACCGTACCTTCAGTTGAGACTGAGATGAAACAAGGGAACGAGGCTATTAAGAAAATTAAAGAAGATAGTAAGGGTATCTCTCAGGAGACTGCTGGCTTACGGCCTTTATATTGGGCAGTTCTTTTGGTTGTAATTGTAGCGCTAGGTGGGGGTGCTTTAGTTCTTTTACGGAATAGAGATTAAGAATGCAGCTTTGGACACAGATTGTTTGTGAGATTGGCTTTAGGAAATTAAATGCTTTTTTTTCGCTTCTAGGCTTAACGCTAGCTGTCATAATAGTGGTTGCTTCGCAGCTTATAGCTGAGTCTGATGAGCGTGAAACACGTCGTGTTACTCGTGATATGGGTTTTAATCTACGATTGATTCCAGCTGAAACAGACTTGGGACAGTTTTATCGCGATGGGTTTTCACAATTTGCAATGGATGTTACAACGCTCGATCGTTTGGCAACGCAGTTAACTAATAATGTTTCGTTTAATCATCTGGTTGGCTCACTACGAAGAGGTTATACGGTCAACGGTCAGAGTGTTCTTCTTGTTGGGCTATCAAAAACCTACGTTGCTCCCGGGCAGGGAAAAAAGCCTATGGGTTTTGTTATTAAGACGAATACCATTCACATTGGCTCTGAGATTTCACGTTTTCATGGGAAGAATAAAGGAGACACCATGCAAGTTGGCATGCAGAAATTTAAAGTTTCAAATGATCCTATCGAGACTGGGACTTCAGATGATATAACGATTTTTGCTCGACTGGAAGATGTCCAATCAATCCTTGGATTGACTGGCAAGATCAACGAAATTGAGGCAATTGATTGCCTTTGTCTTACTGCTGATGAGGATCCATTGACAATCCTTCGTAAGGAGATTGGTGATATATTACCAGATGTCCAGGTTGTGCATAAACAAAAGTTGGCAGATGCCAGAGCCAAACAGAGACAGACTCGTGAGAAGGTCAATGCTGTAGTTTTGCCGTCTGTGCTTTTAGCCAGTGCGGTGTGGGTAGCTTTGCTTGCGGTATTTAATGTACGAGATAGGCGACAGGAGATAGGTGTTCTACGTGCGCTTGGTAAGAGTGGATGGTGTATTGCCGGTCTATTTCTTGGTAAAGCCGTCTTACTTGGCTTTGTCGCTGCCGTGTTTGGTGTAGTATTTGGAATGTGGACAGTGTTAGAGTTTGGGCCATCTTTGTTTCCTGTGACGAAGAAGGCGATACAGATTAATCATTTACTTGTATTTCAGTTGCTGTTTGCCACCCCGTTTTTCGCAGCTTTTTCGAGTTTTATTCCAGCCATGCTTGCTGTATCGCATGACCCAGCTGAAACTTTGCGGGAAGATTAAATATGATACGCTGCGAAGAGATTACAAAAACGTTTTGCAAGAATGGTTCTAAGGTTCTAAGTCTTGACCGTTTTACGATGGATATTCGTGATGGTGAATTTATTGCTGTCCGTGGACCAAGTGGATCAGGTAAGACTACTTTATTACTTACACTTGGAGGCATGCAGCGTCCAAGCGGAGGAAGGGTGCAGTTTGATGAGCATGATTTGTATGCACTTACGGCGAAAGAACGGGCAAGCCTGCGATCGCGTCGAGTTGGTTTTGTGTTTCAGATGTTTCATCTTGTGCCTTATTTGGACTTGCTTAGTAACGTGCTATTGGCTTCACCAATTAAGCCTGGAAAAGGCGAACGAAAGAGAGCTTCCGAATTATTAGAGAAATTTGGATTATCCAATCGTATTGATCATCGACCAGACGAATTGAGTGCCGGAGAGCGACAAAGGCTTGCCGTGGCCCGAGCATTGTTGAATCGACCTAAGATATTGCTTGCTGATGAGCCAACTGGCAATCTGGACCCAGATAATGCTGCCGTGGTTATCGATCACTTTGTTCAGTTTCATCAATCCGGAGGAACAGTTGTTCTTGTGACACATGGTACAGCAGCTGATGATTTTGCAAATCGCACAATTCGTCTTGACCAAGGTCGTTTGAGTGAAGACTGAATGGTTGTTTGTTTGAAACTCCACTGATAGTTTTATTCGTATGGAAACGGTGTTAGCAGCACTAATTGGTATAGCTTTGAGTGCAACTTGCGGATTTCGCGTGTTTGTACCATTGCTAGGTGTTTGTTTGGCTACTCGTGCAGAGGGGGCGGATGCTCAGCCTTTGGTGCAGCTTGCGGATAATTTTAATTGGTTGGCTAGTGACCCAGCTCTTGTAGTTTTTCTAGTAGCAGCGATATTTGAAATTGTTGGTTACTATATTCCGATTATTGATAATTTTTTAGACACTGTTGCGACTCCAGCTGCTGTGTTGGCAGGGACACTAATAACCGCGGCATTTCTGACCGGTATGGAGCCTTGGATGCAGTGGGTATTAGGCCTTATCGCGGGAGGGGGTATGGCTGGTGCTGTGCAGTCAACTACTGTTGTGGCTCGAGCTGCATCAACGGTAACTACTGGAGGACTGGGTAATCCGATAGTGGCATCAGTTGAAACTGGATATTCTTTTTTAGGATCTTTTTTAGCAGTACTGGCTGCTCCTATCGCGCTAGTGATTTTGATTTTGTTAGTTTTTTTGGGTTTATATATTTGGAATCGTAGACGTAGGTTAGGTGAAGTTAAGGCTAGAAAATGATCCGGCATATTCTTACTTTTATAGTTATGTTTGTGGTCATTAAGGTGTGGTCGATTGATTCTTCGGATCATTGGGCATTCAAAACTGTTAATCGCCCAATTATCCCTAAGATTAATTCAGATTGGCCAAATAATCATATAGATAGGTTTGTGCTTTCAAAGCTTTTAAAGCACGGAATACAACCTGCAGATCGTGCCAACCGTAGAACTTTAATTCGGCGTTTATCACTTGATCTTGCTGGACTGCCGCCGACACCTGAACAAGTAAGAGCATTCATTAATAATAGTTCGACTAATGCTTATCGAGAGCTTGTGGATCAATTATTAGCTTCGCCTAGATTCGGTGAGCGTTGGGCGAGGCATTGGTTGGATGTAGCACGTTATGCTGACACTAAAGGTTACCTTGCAGGTAATCAGGCTCGGCTTTTTACCCATTCTTATACATATAGAGATTATGTTATAGATGCCTTCAATAAAGATCTGCCTTATGATCGCTTTTTGATTGAACAATTGGCTGCAGATAAACTTGATTTAGTGAATGATAATAAACCTTTGGCTGCGATGGGTTTTCTCACATTGGGTCGACGTTTTTTGAATAATCCGCACGATATTATTGATGATCGAATTGATGTTGTGACTCGTGGATTGATGGCCTTGACTGTGAGTTGTGCGCGCTGTCATGATCACAAATATGATCCGATTCCAGCAGCCGATTATTATTCTTTGTATGGAGTTTTTGCGAGTAGTCACGAACCTAAAGAAAAACCTTACATAAGTGAATCTAGTGATCCAATGAAACGTTTATCATTTCAAAAGGAGCTAAAACGCCGAAAGGATAATTTAAATAATTATGAAAAAGCTCAGTATGATCGGATTCGTAAGCAGGTAAAACAGCAGACAGGAGAGTACATATGGGTAGCTCATCTTGCGAATAAAGTTGCAGCAGGAGAGATTGATGAGCTGGCTCGCAAGTCTAAACTTGATCCTGATATTACTCGCCGATGGATGAATTATTTATCTCAACGGCGTAAGGGTAATGATCTTGTTTTTGCTCCATGGTTTGCATTAGCTGAGATCGATGAGAAAAATTATACTGCCGAGTTTAAAGGGGTTCTTGGTCGTGCATCCTTTAAAGATGTACCTATAGAAATTCTTGAAGCGTTTAGTCAAACATCATCGCTTAAAGAGGTGGCTAAGGTATTTGGAAAACTGTGCTTCGAAGCTAATGATAGTCAGTTAATGTTACGTAAGATTGTTTATTCCAACGACTCACCGGCTAAATTATCTGATGGCGATGTTTGGCGTATTATGGAGGTTGCAGGCAAGGAAGGTATTCGGTCACGTCGTCGTAGATTTGATGAGATTGAAGGTGAGCATCCAGGAGCACCTAACAGGGCGATGGTGATGATCGATAAATCAGTGCCTTATAAACCTTATGTTTTTCTTCGAGGCAATCCGGGGTCAAAAGGGATGAGTGTGCCGCGCCAGTTTTTAAGCGTATTGTCTACTGGAAAACGTAAGCCCTTCTCTAATGGTAGCGGTCGTTTGGAGATGGCGCAGGCTATTGTTGCATCTGACAATCCATTAACGGCTCGTGTAATGGTTAATCGGGTTTGGATGCATTTGTTTGGTCAAGGTTTGGTGGATACTCCAAGTGATTTTGGGGTTCGTGCAGAATCGCCTTCGCATCCAGAATTACTGGATTATTTAGCTGCGGAATTTGTGTCTAGTGGATGGTCAGTAAAAAGGCTAATTCGCTCTATTCTAATTTCGAATACATATCAGCAAGGTGAAAATGTGAACTCGGAGCATGCTGTAATGGATCCATCAAATCGTCTGCTGTGGCAGATGAATCGTCGTCGCTTAGATCTTGAAGCGATGCGAGATTCTATACTTGCTGTTTGTGGGAATCTTGATTTGAAGCAGAGAGGACGTTCGGAGAAAATTGATAATAAACCGAATGCAAATCGTCGAACAATTTATGGTTTCATTGATAGACAAAATCTACCCGGACTTTTTAGGACATTTGATTTTGCAGGTCCAGATACAACCTGTGGGCGTCGCTTTACTACTACCATTCCACAGCAGTCTTTGTATCTTTTGAATAGCCCATTTATCGAGGCTCAAGCAAGACATTTGGTAGAGTCTAATCGGGTTAAGTCGGTTGTTGGTGAAGAACGAATTTGCGAAATATTCCGACAAGTTTATCAGCGCGATCCTAAGAGGTGGGAGCTTGAATCAGCTAAAGACTTTGTTGACCAGTTTATCCCTGCAGCTGCCGCTTGGCAAATGCTTGCTCAGTCTTTATTGGTTTCTAATGAAATGATGTTTATAGATTAATAATGAAGAAAGTAGTTCGGACTGAGATCCCTAGAAAAGCAATTTACCGATTGTCGGTGTATTCCCGATGTTTACATCGACTAGAGAATAATGGCATTCACACTGTATCTAGCGAAGTTCTGGCGAAGGCGGCAGGAGTGAAGCCGACACAGTTACGAAAGGATTTAACATACTTTGGTCAGTTCGGTACTCGAGGGTTAGGTTACGAGGTTAAACAGTTAATCGAGATGATTTCGGAACTGCTTGGTAAGAAAAGTTTGCAGCCTGTTGTTATCGTAGGGATTGGTAATTTGGGTCGAGCGTTGTTGAGTTATCGTGGATTTGAGAGGGAAGGATTTGAAGTTGTTGCAGCATTTGACGTTAATCCAAATCAATATCTTTCAAGTGATACTTCAATAGATGTTCAGGCGATGGATATGCTGCCTAAGGTTATTAGCGAACATCTTATTAAGATGGCGGTATTATGTGTGCCACCAGCATCGGCGCAAGAAGTAACTAACCGGTTAATAGATTACGGAGTGGTTGCTATTTTAAATTTTGCTCCAATTGTACTTTCTGTTCCAGACGAGATAACCGTAAATAATGTGAACCTTGCTATGGAACTAGAAAATCTGAGCTATTTTATCAATGAATAAATGCTCTACAGGGTTTTACTTCTAATGGGTAAAATAATCTGGTTTACATTAGAGATAAAACTTTTTAAGTGATTATGTTACTTCGTTTCAGTTTTTTTCTCTTGAGGCTGTGGAATGCGTAGATTGATGTGAAGGTCACGCATTTGCTTCGGTTCTACAGATCCGGGAGAATCACTCATTAGGTCGGCACCTTTAGCTGTTTTTGGGAAAGCTATGACTTCACGAATACTATCTGCTTTACATAACATAGCAATGAGACGATCGAAACCAAGGGCAATGCCACCATGTGGTGGAGCTCCGTAGCGAAATGCTTCTAGCATATAACCAAATCTTTCCTGAGCTACATCAGGTGGAATTTGTAGTACTTCTTCAAAGATAGTTTTTTGTACATCACGATTATGTATACGAATGGAACCACCTCCTAGTTCAACTCCGTTTACAACCATGTCATAGTGTTGCCCGCGAACGGACTTAGGGTCGCTAGTCAACTTTGGTATATCCTCAGTAACTGGCGATGTGAACGGATGATGCCCGGAGTACCAACGGTTCATTTCCTTGTCGAACATTAGTAGAGGGAAATCCACCACCCAAAGGAAGTTGAACTGATCGGATGGAATAGTCAGTTTGCCCATCTCAGAAAGTTTTTCAGCGCAGTAAAGTCTGATTTTTCCTAGTATTTCACAGGCGTTTAGCCATTCGTCGGCAGCAAACAAAATTAGGTCTCCTTCCTCTATAGATAGCTTCTCCTTAAGAGCATTTTTTTCTGCCTCGCTGAAAAACTTAACAATAGGAGATTTCCAATCACCATTTTCTACTTTGATGTAGGCAAGCCCTTTAGCCCCAAAGCTCTTAGCGTAATCGGTCATAGTTTCCATTTGCCCCTGAGTGACACAGGCAAACCCTTTTGCATTAAGTGCTTTAATAACTCCGCCGTTGGTAACAGTTCCGCTAAACACTTTAAATTCGCTGGAGGCAAAGTCATCAGTCATATCGACGATTTCCATTTCAAAACGAGTATCAGGTTTATCTATCCCCCATCGGTTCATCACTTCATGAAATGGAATACGAGGAAAGGGAGTGGTGACTTCAATATCCAAAGCAGTTTTCCAAATGCGCTTCAGCAAGCCTTCAATGAGATTGTATATATCTTCTCTTTCTATGAACGACATCTCTATGTCAACTTGTGTGAACTCCGGTTGTCGGTCCGCACGCAAATCTTCATCGCGGTAACAACGTGCTAGTTGGAAATATTTATCAACCCCAGAACACATTAGTATTTGCTTGTATTGCTGAGGCGATTGGGGAAGGGCATAAAATTGTCCAGGATGAAGGCGGCTAGGAACAAGGAATTCACGTGCGCCTTCCGGCGTGCTTTTGAATAAGGTCGGCGTCTCAATTTCGAGGAATCCTTGTTCTTCCATAAAAACACGCGTGGCTGTAGCAACCTTGCTGCGTAGGCGCATATTGTGAATCATTTCCGGCCGACGAAGGTCGAGATAACGATGCTTTAGTCGTAGTTCTTCGTTTACTTTGGCGGCGACTTCGGGGTCATCGATTGTAAATGGCAATACATCAGCGTGGTTCAGTACTTCTATTTGTTCGGCTAAAATCTCAATTAATCCAGTATCGATTTTTTCGTTTTTTGTGCCATCCGGACGTATTCGAACTTTACCAGTGACACTAATTACACTTTCGCTATGGAGTTTAGATGCTGTTTGAAAAAGATCAGAAGGAAGATCGCTAGGGTCGAAGACCGCTTGCGTTCGACCTTCTCTATCACGAACATCAATGAATACCACTCCTCCTAAATCTCGGTTGGAGTGGACCCAGCCATTTATAGTTACAATCTGGCCGATATGCTCTTCTCTTAATTCGTTGCAGTGATGAGTACGCTTCATTCGCTAAAAAATGTCCTTTCTAAGCAAAAGGGCGGCGAATGTTGCAGTGAAAAAGCTTTGTTTTCAAAGCTTATTTCTAGAAATTAAAGATTCAGCAATTCTCTTTGCCAATCTAAAATCCTCTCTTTCTCGTTTTCATCTTCAAGAGATAGTTTCACGAGTGTTGAACGGCTAGCGATTAGAGTGGGATCTATCTTTAATTCTTCAGCTTGTTTATCTCGAGTTTTCTTTAGTGATTCGTAAAATTCTTTTTCGCTAGCTTTGATTCTGCGGCGAGTGATTCTTGGGATTTCAGGGCAATTCTCCGGATCCAAATCCAGAGCTTGCCCTACCGCTTCACGTAAGGAATTAAAACGTCGAGTTGAAAGTTTATGTGGCCAAACAGTTTTATTATCTCGATCAATGACAGTCTCAGCTAATCTGACAAGATCTTCATGGCGTACTATGAAATAGGGAGGCTTATTTGCTTTGCCAGCTTCTTGTTCGCGCCAAAACCATGTTTCTTTAAGAATAGCTAGGCTACGTCGATTAAGTTTGCTGGATCCTTTAAGCCTCCAAGCTTGATCGAGATCCAGTTGGCGTTCTGATGAATGTTCCTGAATTAGTCGTTTGCAAATTTGTTGATGCCAGTCCCAACGCCCTTTTGCTTCCAGTTCTTTTCTCAAAATATCGGCCAAAGTACGAAGGTGTCGACTGTCATTGAGTGCATAAGTTTTCATCTTATCAGTCAATGGTCTAAGCGTCCAATTAGCCTTTTGAGATCCTTTATCCAAGGTTATACCAATGAGTTTTGAAAGCAGATCGTTTAAGCCAAATGCTGTGAAACCAAGAACTCTTGCAGCCCACATAGTGTCGAATATTCGATTTGGTACAAATTTATTAGCTGCATACATTAATCTCAAATCGTTATCCGATCCATGCATTAATAGCTCCTTGTTATCCAGTGCTTTGAATAGAGGGGAAACATTAAGCGAAGACAGTGGGTCTATTAGGATATCTATGCCGGGTATGCTAATTTGCACTAGGCATAATTTTTCTGGATACGAGTGAAGACTATCAGCTTCCGTGTCGAGGCCGACCCAGTCCGTTTTTCGTAATGCTGGTAAAAACTCCTTGAGTTGATCTTGATTATCGATCAAGTGGCCAGATTCTGTCACCAGACTTTAGATTGCCAAGGCAAAATTCTTGTTCAGACGGCTTGACGCGATAAATTTAACTGTTTTTTATTTGCCTTCTCTGTTGAGAATTAAAATGACCAATCTTGCCAATCAATTTACGGAAATAGTTAGGAATAACCCCAATAAAACTGCTATTTTTTGGGATAAAACTGAGTTTTCTTTTAGTCATGCACATTCGGTAGCAAAATGCTTAGCAAACCGTCTTAAAGATCAGTGTGATTTGCAATCAGGAGATCGAGTAGCACTTTGGTTGAAAAATTGCCCTGAGTTCGTGTTTTCTTTGTTTGGAATACTTTTGGGAGAGGGTGTTGTGGTTTCTATTAACAGTTTTCTGACTCCAGATGAGGTTGGATTTATTGTCAAGGATTGTGATGCTAAAGTGGTTATTAGTGAAGTTTCGATGGCTGAAGGAACAGCAAAATTGGTTAAAGATAATCCCAGTTTACAGTTAATCGAGGTAGAGTCACTTAACCAATCAGAGCCTAACGACTCACTCGATTTTAGCTCGCTTGAACAGGCGCCAGAAGACTTGGCTTTGATTATTTATACATCTGGTACGACGGGTAAGCCCAAAGGTGCGATGCTTAGTAATTATAACCTTATGAGCAATGTAGAGGCTATTGTAGAGGCTGCAGATATTGTTATTGAAGATCGCATGGCCGTACTTCTCCCTATGTTTCATAGTTTTACTATGACTGTTGGCTTGTTGTTACCGATGACGCGAGGATTGTCGATCGTAGCTATCAAGTCTTTGAATCCTCCAAAGAATATCATTACAGAGATAATACAGCACCGTGCGACGGTAATGCCTGCTATCCCTCAGCTATATCGAGCCTTTGTTAATATTACAATTCCTTCAGGTTTGCCTTTGCGTGTTTGCTTTAGTGGAGCAGCGCCGCTCCCGATTGAGGTGCTGAATGCATTCAATGAGAATGTGGGAATCCCTCTGCTTGAGGGGTACGGTTTGAGTGAGACTAGTCCGGTAGCTTGTATGAACCCGCTCTACGGAGAACGGAAGGCAGGTTCGGTTGGACTACCACTTCGTGGCGTGGAATTTCAAATTAGAAATGATGACGGTATGATTTTACCTGTGAATGAGCCTGGTGAAATATGCATCAAAGGGCATAATATTATGATGGGTTATTGGAATAATTCTGAGGCTACGGAGGCGTCGATCAAGGATGGATGGTTATTAACCGGAGATATTGGTCATTTGGATGATGATGATTATTTATATATCACTGATAGAAAGAAAGATATGCTGCTTGTTAATGGTATAAACGTTTATCCTCGTGAAGTGGAAGAGGTGATTTATCAGTTCGAAGGTGTATCTGAAGTGGCTGTTGTAGGTATAAATGACCCGAGAAAAGGCGACTTGGTAGTTGCCTGTATTGTGCCTGGTGAAGAAGCCGAAATTGATGAATCTGGATTGAAGGAATTTTTAAAAACCAAATTAGCTGCATATAAGTTACCGAGAAAGGTGATGATAATGGAATCACTGCCACGTAACGCAACTGGCAAAATTCTTAAAAACAAACTTCGTGAAACAGCTTCAGATCGGGTAGGGAGCTAACCTTGTTGTTGCTGACTTTATCTCGATTTTTGGTTTTCAGATAGTTCAGGCCCTTTTTTCTAATAATTCGAATTTAGTGCCTACAATTTTTACGCAATAAAACCAAAGGGCTACAGTGACGCATGTAAGAACACCTAAAAGTTGAAGCCCTATTAGACTAGTTTCCAATTGTCCTTCTTCATTGTAACTGTTGAAAAGCATAGGGATTAGAAATGCTATTAGCAGTGCAATGACTTTACCGGTTCGTTGAACAAATACTTCAACGAAAGAACGGGCTACATATTTTTTTTGTTGAGAGAGAGGATTGTATAATGTTTCTCGCCCAGTTTGGTTAACAGAATATGCAAATGTGCTATCGGCAATCTTGAGGAAGCTTCCAGCAATAAGAATTGGTGCAATGATAAAAAACAGTGATCCAATTGCAACCGCTAATGGGAGAACCAGTAGCGCCCAGTGAATGCGATATGATGGAAATTTTGCAGCAAAAATGCTGAAACCAAGTTGTACAGCAAGAGCTGCGATGTTGCCAATAGCATAAACGGCACCAAAGTGGCTGCCTAATTTACTTTCTTCGACGAATTTTTCAGTTATTGCTGTGAATTGAAAATCAAGAACTTCAGACGTGATTTCATATAAGCCAACGATGCCAGCAATTGCTAAGAGGTAGCGCGACTTAAAGACCAACGATGCGCCTTCTATGGCAGCATTAAATTTTTGTTTAGATACTTCATGCGATGCTTGATCAGGTTCGTTATTTGGTATGCTTTTTGCCATCCATCCTGCGAAGGCGGCAAGAATACAAATAATTAAGCCGATTCCGATAATCAGATGGAGCCATTGTTGATGTGTCATTTCATCGATCAAGCTTCGGAAGTATGTGCTACCTATAGCTCCTCCAGACACAGCCCCAAGAATAATAAATCCATAAAGACTTTTCGCATTTTTTAAATCCACAGTGTCGTGCAGGAAGGAGAAAAAGGCTGCCAACATGAGGCTGATGTATATATCTCCAAACCAATAAAAAGACCATATTACGGATTCACTTGGATTGTTAATTGTTATAGCGAAAAAGATCGTCATAGCGATTATTAATCCCATACAGCAAAACGTTAGCATTTGCCTTTTTGCAATTCGGGTAATAAGGGTCAGAAAAATTACGAGTAGAAATGCAATAAACATATTTGCGCCTTTTGCTAAGAGCTCAGCACTACTCCCTAGCATTTCCAATGACCCAATTTTGAAAGGAGTGTTTCCGTTGTATTGCTGAATGAATAGTGTTTTTTTAAGTGGTTTAAGAATCCAGAAGATTATTAGTACCAGATTGATGTATAGAAACATCGTCGCAGTGAATGCTATTTTTTTGGCTGAAGAAAAATTGGTTTTAGAGATCGGCATTAAGCAAGATTTTATATCGAATCAACTTAAAGGTTCGCTTGATATTCAAGAGAATCGCCTCCATCTACACTGAGTTTGAATATTTTTTCTTTTTCGGAAATAAGTTCAAGTTGGATATTGGAGCCTTCTTCAATTGGAGCCTTCTCAATTTGATAATTTGTTACGCCGAGAGATAAAATTCCATTAATCATACGTAGTGTAGGACGTGCTCCGAAGGTTAGGCTCTTGCTTTCACGTGCAATGAGTTTGTGAGTAGCATCGTCTACTTTAAGATTCCAATTGTAAGTCTCTTTCATGCCTTCGACTTTTAGGCGAATATGCAATTTAGCCATATCGATATATTCGGAGTTTGTAAAAGGTCGAAACATGGATATTTCATCAAACCTGTTTAGAAAACTTGGGCGAAAGCGATCAAGTAACGCCAATTCAAACAACTCTCGTACATTTTGTTTTTCTCGGTTTTTAACAATCACATCGTAGCCCGCATTGGTCGTCATTACGACGAAACAACCGCGAGCATACATCGGTTTCTGATTGCGATCGTAAAAGATCCCTTCATCAAGAAGGAAGTATAGTCGATCAAGCACTTGTACATTTGCCTTGTCAATTTCTTCAAAGACATAGACTGCATGTGGGTTAATCGTGAGGTTGTCTGTCATCACATCAAGAAAGCGATCCATACTAATGGAGCTCCGGTAGGTAGTCATATCCATTGTAATTAACTTTAGTCCTAGATTTTTTGCGAGAAGTTTAGACAGATAGGTTTTACCAGTGCCGGTAGGACCGGCAAACATGATGCTAGCTACGGGTTTTTCATCGGTTCGGCCTCCGCCGTATCCAATTCGTGATAACCTCACAACTCCGTTTACTGCATCGTTCTGACCAATAAAGCGCGAACGAATACTATCTGGCAGTGACTTAAGGACACTAAAATCTTTTGAAATAATCCATTCAGGAACTTGTGCAGCTCTCATTCCAGCGGCTTTGAGCTTGGCTTTATCTATGTCGAATTGGCCATCAGTTGTCATGGCTTTTTCCATCATTGTCACTAGTTCCTTAAAGACTGCGAGAGAACGTTGAGGCTCTGGTTTGTTAGGCTGGTAGTAACCAATAATCTGCTTAATATAGTTGATGTGTGACTCGGTTAATTTTAGCTGAGGAAGATATGCCTTTGCATAGTTCAGGAGGATTCCGTTGATATCCTTGCTACTATACTCTGGTAAAAATACAATATCGCCGAATGAGTTTATGACATAGTTGTTATCAGCTCTTACACGTGAATAATTGTAATAATCAATAAATGCGATGCTGCGTAATTTACCACCTTGGATATTTGGTGAGTAAAGAGTTTCGACTCCGGTAGAGGATCGATTTGATGCACCTAGCCCAATCATCGATCCAAGATTTGTGATGTATAGAATAATATCCTGTTCGAGTGCCGGTTTACTAATATTCTTCTGCCAGTATTCTTGGACTTGTCCCAATAGTGTGTGGCCTTCGACAATCTTTGGAAGGTCGATTTCCATGTGGGCAAATTTAGAGAATTTTGGATCTTTGCTAAAAGCCATGCTAGCCAGAAAATATCGGTAAGCAGAAGAAGCATCTCCTACGATAAGTACAGATTTGTTTCCGTGTTCTGAAGTAACAACATCGCGTATTCGTTTTGTTAGATCGGGCAGAATTTCTAGTCCTTTCATTACCTTGGAAGGCTCTTCCCACTCAGGGCTGACATCATATTTCCCGGCTGGATCGTGGAGTACAAAACAGGATTTAGATAAGGTTTTAAGGCTTGGTGCCGCGAACGGTTGAACAACGAACAAAAGCGTCGTTAACAAAAAAACACTCCACTTATTAAAGCGGTATATTATTTTTTGTTTCATTAGTTTTAAGGTCAATAAATGGACTATAAAATAGTCCAAAACATTCTCATATATACCAAAGAAATTGCCATGATCCTTCAAGTTGTCAAAAGAAAAGCAACATTTGAGTTCACTATATGATATAGGCTTATAAGCTGTTATTATTAAGATTAACTAAATATTGCACCTATTACTCTACGGTTTTTTTGTTGGAATGTAGGATATTTTTAAAATACCTCTTTTAGATAATGTCTTTTTCGGTTTGAATTGCGCCAAACAGTGAAAACACATAAAAAACGGAATCAATGCACTACGAAAATAATTTTCAATTAACTCTTTTCTATAGGCGCATAATCTTTTTATTAGCGTTTTTGGTTGCTACTCCCTCATGGGCGGCGGATTGGCCGACTTATCAGCATGACTACTCCAGAAGTGGGGTTGCTGGTGAATCGCTTCTGACGCCGTTCACCGAAGGATGGGTGCATAAGTCTAAACATGAACCGAGGCCTGCTTGGAGAGGTGAAGCGAAGTGGGATGGTTATAATAAAGTATATGATATGAAATCACGGCAGGTTTTTGATTATGCTTATCATTCTGTGATTGCTAATGGGTTGCTTTATTTTGGTTCATCCGCTGATGACAAGGTCTATTGTTTAGATGCTGTAACTGGAAAAGAGAGATGGGTGTTTTTCACCGAAGGGCCGGTTCGATTAGCTCCTACGATTGCAGATGGAATGGTTTTTGTTGGTTCTGATGATGGTAATGCTTATTGCTTGGATGCTGCTACAGGAAAACTGATTTGGAAAACGCGGCTCGGACCCAAGGACTACAGAATTCCAGGTAACGGGCGAATCATATCACGGTGGCCATTGAGGACTGGTATTGTTGTTATTGGGGATTTGGCCTATTGCGCCGCCGGAATGTTTCCTGCTGAAGGTATATACATTTCAGCAATTGATGTTCGTGACGGTAAAATCCGGTGGCAACAAAAGCAGGTAGACTTACCTGCGCAAGGTTATTTGCTGGCATCTCACACTCGTTTATATGTGCCAGCTGGAAGGAATAACCCAGTTGTACTAAATCGTTCGGATGGTAAACGCGTTCGTGTTGTAAGCGGTCAGGGTGGTACTTACGCGCTATTAACCGGCGACAGCCTAGTTTTTGGCCCAGGAAAAACTGGAACGCTTGGATTTGTTGAATCGAACAAGTCCGATCAATTGGCTTCGTTTAAAGGTAACCACATGATTGTTACTCCAGAAATGTCCTACTTGCAGGGGGATACACATTTGAGTGCACTCGATCGAAGTCGTTATCTAGATTTAGCTCGCAAACGTCGTTTACTTCAATCTCGGCAAAAGGCACTTTCTGAACAATTAAAAAAATTAAAATCCACATCAACAGCCAAACGGCAAACAGTACAAAAGCAACTTACAGAGACTGGTCAATCGATTGACAGTATCACTACTGAAATGGGGCAATGTTTCCCTTGGAAAGTGCGTTGTGATCAGCCCCTTAGCATGGTGTTGGCTGGTAAAACGCTAATTACCGGAGGGCATAACTCAGTCGCTGCGTTCTATGCTTCCAATGGACAAAAACTTTGGAGTGGTAAAGCGGATGGAGATGTATTTGGATTGTCGGTTGCTGATGGGCGCCTTTTTGTTAGTACAAACAGAGGTGTTATTCACTGTTTTGAGGCTAAAAGATTGGTCAAGTAATGAAACTGAAAACTGAAATTGCGATATTAGTTGTAGGGTTTTTTTTTGTAGCGAATGCACTAGCGCAAGAGTGGCCAAGGTTTCGAGGTTTAAACGGTACCGGTGTTAGTAAGGCCAAGGGTATTCCTTCCAAATTTAATTTATCGGATGCCAATTGGCGTGTTGCGCTAAAGGGTGAAGGTCATTCATCCCCAATATTGTGGGGCGATAAGATTTTTGTTACGGGTTTAAACTCGAAGGAGAACCTTTTTTATCTCCAGTGTTTAAACTCGAAGAATGGTTCGGAGTTATGGCAAGTATCACGATCACAGTCGAGGTATAGAACTCATCGGTATAATCTTTTGGTTTCTTCTAGTCCGGTAACAGATGGTGAACATGTGGTGGTAGTGACTTCTGAAAAGGAAGCGCATTATGTTAGTGCCTATAACTTGGCTGGGGAAAAAGTATGGGAACAAAAGCTTTCCACTATTATTAGCAACCACGGTGGTGGTATTTCTCCAATTATTTATGATGGTAAAGTTGTTCTTGCCGGAGATGAGGACAATCAAAGCTTTCTAGCGGCGATGAATGTTAAAACCGGCAAGGTGATTTGGAAGGTTAATCGAATTAATGCCAAGGCGGCTTTCTCGACACCATGTGAATTCACAGATCCATCAGGGACTAAGGGATTGATTTTTAATAGTATGGGTCATGGGATTACCTTCATTAATCCTAGTACTGGCAAAACTCATTGGGAGCAAAATGATGTTTTTGACAAGCGTTCTGTCAGTTCTAGCCTTGTTGCAGGTGGGTTGCTCATAGGAACGTGTGGAAGTGGAGGAGGGGGTAATTATCTTGTAGCTTTAAAACCAGGTAGCGCAACTGATGGTGGAAAACCCAGTTTGGCTTATAAGTTGCGACGGTCGATTCCCTATGTGCCGACAAGCGTGGCAAGAGGTGATTTGCTGTTTCTCTGGGGTGATGCAGGTATTGTAACCTGTGTAAAGGTTCAAACAGGTGATATTCAATGGCAGGAACGAGTTGAAGGGCGTTTTTTTGGATCGCCTGTTTGGGTTGAGGGCCGTCTGTTTTGTGTCTCAACTACTGGCAAGGTGGTGGTTGTTGCAGCTTCGGAAAAATTTAAGGTCATAGAAGTGAATGACCTGGGTGAAGCGACCAATGCGACTCCTGCGATTGCTAATAATCGAATATATTTTCGGACTCTAGGTCACTTGACCAGCTTCGGTAAAAATTAAAATAAGGATTGAATAAGTGGATGGTTTTATAGGATTGGTCGTTATCCTCCCATTGTTGTTTTTTGCTGGCTGGATTTTGAAGAAGTCTGCAATGCTTTATTTAGGACGTGATTGGTCCAAGGGTTGGGTAGGCTTGTTCTGGATATCTGTTGTATTTGGTTTAGGGCTCGGTGTCTGGTTTAGCGGCTATGCTGAATGGGATGCGATGCGCTTTCGTCGATTGCCTATTCCGATTGAATATAAACATCCAAAAGATGGCTGGATACCGCTTGAGTTTCCTGTCTACATTCGGTCCTTAGCGTTGGGAACTGACTTTGTTATAGGTTTAATGTTGGCGATGTTTCCGATTGCAGCAGCAATGCGTATTGCAGAATTCATGGATGAATCTCGTCGTATTAAATCCGTCAGGACGAATCAGGATAATCCAAGCTCTGATGAGACTCCTTGAAGGGCTGTAATTACTTCGCTGATATGATCATTCAGTTCGGATTCCATCAGGGATGCCCCTTGTAATATATCCTCCCGTTTAACTGCTGCTGCAAATCCTTTTGCCTTCATTTTTTTTCGAATACTTTTTGGAGTCATGCCGTCTAGTTTTTCCGGCCTGACGTAAGCTACAGCAACTATGAATCCGCTTAATTCATCGACAGCAAACAGTGCTTTTCTGATTGGTCGATCTAGAGGGTAGTCTGACTGGTTCCATTCTGCATGGGAAAGGATAGCTTCTACGATTTCTTGTTCTACGTTGTGTTCTCGGAGAATCTTTGCACCTTCCTGAGTATGTGATGGTATATCAGGCCAGCGTTCATAGTCAAAATCATGCAATAGACCAGTTGTTCCCCATTGTTCTATATCCATATTGAGTTTTTTGGCGTAATGCCTCATGGATGCTTCTACTGCAATAGCATGTTTTAGAAGTGATTCCGATTTCGTGTACTCATTGAGCAATGCCCAAGCCTTATCTCTGTTCATATCGGAATTGTCTTTGGAAGCAACTAGAAGCGCAAGTTCTGCTTGTGGATAAATGAAAAGAAGAGGCCAGGCAACTTGGCCTGGCCTCTTGGTTGGTATGTTGTGTTCGAGTTTATTAGCTATTACTAGATAAACTATTTTTTGACAGCTCTGCCGAAAGTTTCTGCAGCATCAGCAGGAATTGTCAGTGGACTTGGTGCGTCTACATCAGTCCATGGACCATTAACAGTTGGAGCACTTTGTAATGTTCCTTCAAAGGTGATGGTTATTGTTCCATCAGTATTGCGTGCAACATTAATTGCTGGAGCATCTGCTGTTGGAGCTGCAGCAGTATTGCCAACCTCATAATGGCCTGCAACTTGATCAGCGCTTAGTGTTAGATTGTATTGAGCAACTTCATCAATAGATCCATCGAAAAAGTACGGGTCGGCGAGTAGGGTGCCATCCGCGATTTCGTCATGAAATATGGTGCCTGCGTTAATACCTCCAATACCTGCATCGTTTCCATGCGAGTACATTTGGCCGACTCCACCAACTTCATCGACTAATTTGCCATTAACATAAAGCAAAAGCTTTCCGTTTAAACCTTCACTGTCGCCATCGATGATACCTACAACGTGATAAACTTTACCGACTTCGATTTCTCCCTTAACGAATACAGGGACGGAATCCTCATACCCATAGTGACTTTGCTCAGGTCCTCTTTCATCGGTTGAACCACCCCAGCGCAGATCCAAAGGAGGAGCAGTCCAAGTGCTTGAAACGGATGTGGTCCCGCCTCCAATATGTGAGTTGGCCATGAAGTAAAGATCAGCTTTAGATGGTGAATCAGAATCATCCGTGGCATTCAGATAGAACCTTAATCCTTTCCATCCTCCGCCTTGTTCCCATAGAACCATTTTCTTCTGATATGGAACATCCGCTTCAGCCTTTGGTAAAGAATCGGCTTTGAACCAGAATTCAAATGTCTTCTGCTTAAATGTTCCAGTGTTCATTTGCGGGTTGTCACCAATTTTGATCACATCTGCATTGTCTGGATTAAATTTAACAGCTCCATCATTTGAGGCAGGCACCAGACTCTCAGCGTTTAATGTTGGTGCACCTGTGAAGGCGCCATTTCGGAGTCCCATTGTGTCAGCAGCAACATTTCCTTCTGTTTCAGCTAATTTCCAATATATGATTGGACCGTCAGAGATAATCTCTTGGGCATAATCAACCACAGACGAAACAGAGGAGGATCCACTGAATGCGTTGGCTTGAAGATCCTTAACGCCAGAAACTGTTACAGAGTAATTGCCGGCTGTTTGTTGACTTGTAGATAATGTAACNGTTTGTCCATCTTCACCTAGCGNGGCAGCAGTNACNTCCAANCCATCAACCTTGTAGTTTGCTGCNTTTGAAGCTGATGNAGCATCNAGTAGTTCATTAAACACAATTGTAATAGAGTTTAATGTGCCNGCATACGCACTAATTGAACTAATTTCAGGGGCANTGGTGTCGATNATTGTNGTCAAGGTTGCTTCCACTGTTGNNACTGATCCNGCTTTGTTTGTTAGTTCAGCTTTNATTTTGGCTCCATTGTTGGCAGCAGTTGCAGTGATTGTGATACTTGAAGATGTTAACNCAGAATCGGTTGCAACCTCTTCTCCATTAACCGTCCACTTGACATCAACTAGTGGCATGCCTGTAAAATCAACACTAAATGAAGCAGGTTTAGTTTCAGGAGCTGAAGTGTCTTGAGGTTGAGCAGTGATTTCAATGTTTTCAGGAGTGCCTGCGAATCCATCTTCAAAGTGAGCAATCACTTGCTCTTCGGTTAGAGCCAGATTGTAGAATGCTGCATCGTCAATAACACCTGTGAATCCTTTGCCTCCAGATCCGTTCTGATCACCTTCATGTGTTACAGAAAAAGTCCATAAGTTGCCGAAAGCTGAGTCATCAGCATGCGCCCATAATTGAGATACTCCGCTAACTTGCCCGAATTGCTTGCCATTAAGATAACCAGTGAGGGTGCCTTCTGTTCCACCTTCGGTGTCACCGTTCATGACAAACGCTAAATGATAAGTCGTATTTTCTTTGATCGTTGTGCTGACCGCTGTGATGCCTTCATCACCAACTTGATTTAGGACTCCTCCAAAAAAGGTTTGCGCACGGTTCCATGCCATCATGTATAAAGTTGCTTCACCTTCTGCATTGTCATTAGAGCGTTGTATGTAAATATTTACACCTCGAGTGACGCCGCCTTGTTCCCATAATATTTGTGGAGCTTCTGATGAAAGAGATTCTGGTTTGATCCAGAACTCCCAAGACTTTTCATCTTTAGGCCAAGTACCTCCAGTGTTGAGTAGAGCATTATCTGGAACGCGAATGGCTTGATCTTTTGATCCGTCCAGTCTGATCGCTGTCCCTATACCGTTAGGAAACAATGCCGGCACGCCAAGTTCTGCGCCGTTGAACAATGTTGCATTACTTTGGACAAGAGAGCTGGATACAGTGTTTCCGCTAGTTTCATCGAACGTGTAGTAAAAGAATGGCTTATCTGCAAGAATTTCAATTCTTCCTTTTGGTATGTTAAATGAATAATTCCTTACACGTTCTGTTCCGTTACTTTCTTTATAGGATAGTTCTATAGTGTGATTGCCAGCGGGAAGGTAGTCTCCGTGATCATAAACAACCGAGAGGCCGGAATCTGTACTGTTAACAGATGCATTGATGACATCCCCATTGAGTTTCACTACTACAGATGATTTATCAACCGAGTCATCTCCATTTGTGAAGTCAAACTCGATAGTCTTTGATACATCTCCCGATGGATGTGCACGACTTACATACGGGGCAGATGTTCCGGAGCGATATGCTTTAATTGCATTTGGATCATCGGAGTTTACCAGAATCTTTTTGCCGTCTGTGATAGAGAAGAACTCAATGTTGGCTCCTCCGCCTGCTTCCCACCAAACAAGGCGGGCAGGGTAGAGTCCGTCCTCTGGCACAACAATATTGAAAATGGTGTCAGCGGCACCGCGATTGCCATTAAATTGTCCAGCGACTAGCCCCAAGACATCTTTAGCATTCGGTCCAAATGACAGGCTAAATCCATCATCACTGTTGACCCCTAATTGATGTAAGCCTTTCTTGAGGTCAAGATAGGTCAGAATTTCTGCCACAATACCGTCAGAACTATCTCCCCAGCCTGGAATTTGAGGGATTAGTGCTTCTTCACCAAAATTACCCTGCACAGCACCTTCATCCTGGTTCCAATTGATTGTTCCATCAATTTCAACAGGGGCAATAGTCCAGCTATCCCACGCATCAGGGTCAGCTTCGTTTAGGTAGGGTTGCGGGTTGTCGTTATCATCTAGCTCATTCGGATTCAAAAACTGTCCTGCGAGTTGTTTTTCAGCGCCTTTAATAGTGCCGCCGTGGACACTGGCAAGTGTTTCAGTTTGAATGGTGCTTATTTGTGTTACATTGGCAATAAAACCAGATGCGGTCTTGTCTGCTGATGAGGAAGCATAGCTTGCTGGTACTCCCTTGTAATCCAAGGTTATCGAGAAGACTAAATCCTTTGTAAAACTATTTCCTGCCGAGTCAGAGTAGCTTAGGGAAACATTGTGTTTACTTAATGGAGCAGGAATACTGGGAAATGAATAGTTGACTATTGTTGCTCCTCCTTCGGTAGAGGTTGTAAGTTCCGCATCGGCACCATCGACAGTCGCTTTTATGGAGGCAGTATCGACGCTCAAACCGAAATTTTCCAACTTGGCACGAAAACCGTCAACGCCTAAGCCTTCAAATGAGGCGAGTTTTGGTGGGCTGGTATCGCCATCGGCAGCCGAATAGTTTGCACGATAGTGAAGTGATACGAGGCCGTCTTCAGGGGCAGTAACAATGCCTCCATTTCCTTCGCGTTCAACACTGACTGTTACAACGTCATCAACAGCTAGATCGTTCAACATTGTAACTATAGAACCCGACGATTCATCAGCCCCATCTGAATGTCGAAGATAATGGGCAGTAGATTCAGCCCCTGGAACAGTTTTTCCATTTACTTCGACAGAAATTCTTGGGTTTGCACGTGAGCTTCCTCCCCAAAAAACTCCGTTTACATTAAGTAAATAATTGCCAGCCTTCTTTATTACGATCTTCTCTTCTGAATCGCCTTCGTTGGAATAATAGTTTTCATCCAGGGTAGGATCTGTTGATCCAGCGCCTCCATCCAGTGCTAGTGCAGTTTTTGAATTCGGGTTAAGGTTTTCAGCTGTTTCCTCAGCAGCAGTGGTTGTGAATGCATCAGAAAATAATCCTGTTCCATCCAGCTTTTCGATGAATATTGAAGCAGCCTTGCCACTTTGAACTTTGATTGTTCCAGCTTTTGCAAGTTGCGCTGTTTCCACTTTTAAAATTGAGCCTGCAGTTGCATTTACGATTCCAGAAAAGTGTATAGACGAAGTTGTATGACCATTTGAATTTCGAATATAACCTTGTTGACCTCGAGCACCATCAACTATCTCGTCATCTAATGAAACCGCTAATCCAACCGATCCGCGGGATACTGGTCCTTCAAGTGGAATGTTCACATAAACAAGATAGTTTCCTTCATCCTTAAGGGTAATTCCAGCAGCTGGTGTTGCTTTGACAAAGCCAAAAGCATTATTGATTCGTTTGCCGGTCCAGATCAAATTGCGATCCTCAGTGTCTTCGGCGACATTTAGGTTGTCACCTGATTCAATCTTAGTTGCAGTGGCGTTAAATACATTTCGATCTCCCTCCACTTTTTCGGCGTAAAGGGTTGCTGTACGAAGGAAGCGGTTATTTGCATTTCCTGCAATGTCGACAGCATCAAGAGTTAGAACAGAATCAGCTGCTAGCCAAACCAGTGTTGCAAAGTGTGATGATCCCTCGGTATGCCCTCCTGAATTTCTGGCGTAACTTGATTGGCCTAGGGAGTATAGATGGCCGTTGGCTCCTCCATTGACCCTAAGTTGAGCTCTCTGTGTGGCGCGTTGGCCTACCGCCGATTCAATTGGAAGTGTTACAGCTATTAGGTAGTGGCCTGCTTTTAAAACAGTTAGCTTTTCAGAGTAGAGATCGTGACTAAAAATAGTTGGATCAACTGAAGAGTAGGTGTTCCAAGAGATTAACGCTCCCCCTTTAAGGTTGTTGTTGCCATTAACAGTTTGGTTTCCCTTTAGAAGGGCGCCTTTATTGACTGCAGCTTGGGTTGACGAAGAGACTCCAAACAAAATTGTTAGGGTCGACAATATTGTAACTAGCTTTTTTAACATGAATATTTTTTGTTTAAAAAATTGGTGTAAAGAGACAATAATCTGCTTTTAAACAATAAGTTTAAAATAAAATTATGAATAATCGCTATGGGTTCAGCGTTACAATATAGTTTACCCTTCGCAAGCAAAATTTAGTTAGTATTTGTAATGCAATTTGCAGTGCATTCTTCTATCGGCAAGAAGTTTGGTGTAATTTTCCGGAATGGCAGAATTAACTGGGAAATCGTCTATTGGATTTCAATCAAGTACCCAGAGTGAATCGACAATTTTTGGAGTCAATCCGGCTACTGGCGAGACATTGCAGCCTGGATATGCGGCTGTTTCAGAAAAAGAACTAAATCGTGCAGTAGAATTGGCAGAAGATGCATTCGAAATTTTCGGTAAGTCTAGTGGAATCGAACGGGCTGCATTATTGAGAAAAATTGCTGATAACATTGAATTAATCAGTGATAAATTGGCTGCATTAGCTCCGCAGGAGACCGGCTTGCCGGAGCCTCGAATTAAAATGGAGACCGGTCGAACTTGTGCTCAATTAAGATTATTTGCTTCAGTGGCTGAAGAAGGTTCTTGGGTTGGAGCGCGTATTGATCACGCCGATCCAGATCGAGCTCCTGTGCCCAAGCCAGATATACGTTCTATGAAACGGCCTCTTGGTCCTGTGGCTGTATTTTGTGCTAGCAACTTTCCTCTAGCATTTTCCGTCGCTGGAGGTGATACGGCCTCAGCATTGGCAGCGGGATGTCCGGTAATTGTTAAAGCTCATCAATCGCATCCTGGAACGGCTGAACTTGTTGGCACAGCGTTGACAAATGCCGTTAAGGATAGTGGTTTGCCTGAAGGGGTTTTCTCGTTGTTGTACGGGCCTGGTCGAGAAACTGGTCAAGCTTTGGTGCGGCATCCTAAGATTAAGGCAGCTGGGTTTACTGGTTCTCGGGCTGGGGGTCAGTCTTTGATGAAAATCGCAGCTGATCGCCCGGAGCCGATTCCTTTTTATGCAGAGATGAGCAGTATTAACCCGGTTTTTATTTTGTCAGGTGCAATGGCTGAACGAGGCGAGGCATTGGCAGCCGGTTTGTACGGTTCTATGACAATGGGTGTTGGGCAATTTTGTACTAATCCAGGCCTTACTATTGTCGATAATAATTCAAATCTTGAACCGTTTCTTTCCAAGATTACAGAACTTGTTGACTCTAGCCCTAGCGCTACGATGCTCAATTCAGGTATCGGTTCAGCTTATGATTCCGGTGCCAGATCTTTGAGTGAGAATGTTGCAGTTGAGGCATTGGCAAGAGGTGAGGCTGGCGAAGGTAAATGTCAGGCTGAAGCTGTATTGTTTCGTACGACTTCCGATTCATTCCTGCATGACGCATCACTTGGTACCGAGTTATTTGGTCCATCCACATTGATAGTGACTCATGATAGCAAAGATAAAATGTTGGCACTTGCTAAATCGCTTGAAGGCCAATTAACCGCAACCGTTCACGGCACCGAGGCTGATCTTGAGGCTAACCGCGATTTGCTTGAAATTCTTGAGACTAAGGCAGGTCGAGTTTTGATCAACGGGTTTCCTACCGGTGTGGAGGTTTGTCATTCTATGGTTCATGGTGGTCCATTCCCTGCGACTTCAGATGGACGTTCAACGTCGGTAGGCACCAATGCGATTCACCGATTTAGCCGAGATGTTTGTTACCAGAGCTTTCCTGATTCTCTCTTGCCTAGAGAACTTCAAGAGGCTAATCCTCTTAATATTCGTCGTATGATTGATGGAGTTATTGTCTGATATGTCCCAAACGCTACTAGTTTTACCTACTTACAATGAGGCGGAGAACATCCGTCCAATGGTGGAACGGTTGCTTAATCTTGAAATTGTAATCGATGTGCTTGTGGTGGATGACAATTCTCCTGACGGTACTGGAGACATAGCGGATGAATTGGCTGAGTTGAATAAATGTGTGCACGTGTTGCATCGACAAGAGAAGGATGGCCTTGGCCGAGCATATTGTGCTGGTTTTGCTTGGGCGCTGGAACGTGAGTACGATTTTGTTTTTGAGATGGATTGCGATTTTTCTCATAACCCAGACGATATCGTCCGGTTCTTAGAAAAGGCGGAATCTGAGAATGCTGATTTAGTTTTAGGCTCTCGCTACTGCGAGGGGATTAGAGTGATTAATTGGCCAATTAGTCGACTCATGCTTAGTTTGTTTGCGGCGAAATATGTGCAGATCATTACAGGTATGCCCTTTACCGATCCGACAGGTGGGTTCAAGTGTTTTAGACGGAGAGCACTTAAGTCTATTAATCTCGATAAAGTGAAAGCTAATGGTTACAGCTTTCAGGTTGAGTTGACTCATATTTTATGGCGTTGTGGTTACAAGATTGCCGAGGTGCCAATCATTTTCACTGATCGATTTGTTGGAACCTCAAAGATGAGTGGTAAAATTGTTCGTGAGGCAATTTGGATGGTTTGGCGACTCTGGCTTCAAAATGGTCTGCGTCGTCGTCCTCGAAAAAATAAGTCTATTATTAAACCGCAATAACGCTGTTTTTTAG
>NYWG01000091.1 GCA_002684915.1 Verrucomicrobiales bacterium | reverse complement strand
CCTTTCGCCTTTCCTGCTTCTAACTGAGATGCATTAGCTAACGAACTCGCATTGTCAGCTGCAGCTCCAAGTTTAATAAGGCTTTTTACAAGAGCCTCCTTCTCAAGTGCAGACGCCTTTAATTCTTTTTTTATATTTATAAGATTGTTTTTAGATTTTCCGACCCGCTGCTCAGCTGTATTTAACAATTCTTTGATACTTATTTTTTCTTTTTCAGCCTTCTCAACCCTTTTTGGCAATTCCTTTATCTCTCCGTTTAATTTCACTAAAGCAAGTTCGGAATCAGTTTTCTCATTCACTTTATCTACAACTGTTTTTTTATGTGCAGCCAAAGTGTCTTGGGCCTTTTTATAGGCATCCTTATCATTCTTAAGCTGCTTTTGCTTTTCTTCAACAGTGCTATTGTGAAACAAGACCTCAGCTTTAACAAAAGCTAAATCTTGCTCAGCAAGATGGACACTCTCATCAATAATAGGATCTCCTTTAAACTGGCCCACTATAGACCATTTTTCCGTATCCCAAAGTTTGGCTATTACGCCCCCAGTAGTTATCAACTGGTTTTCATCTCTGTTTAACTTTAATCCTGAAACCAGCTCTCCGTGGTTAATGACTTTAACGGTTTTCCCTAGATTAAGATTAACAATATGAACAGCACCATCGACCTGCCCCACAAAAACTGTTTCGCTGTTTTTCTTCGATAACAAGGCACTAACTTCAGATGCCGCCTTCCACTCGAACAAGGTTCTGCCAGGATTGTTCGACATCCATAACTTTACTATTCCTCCCTTATGAGCTGAGACTATTCGATCGTTATCGAGCCATGCAAACACAGTGCTTTTAATCGGCGATGATTCACGGGTGATACGAGTTCCTGTATCTACTTCCCATGTCCGTACTCGACCATCACTAAAAAGAACTGCAACACTTTTTCCATCAGGTGATTTTATTACACGCTTACCTGCCGTGTTACTTATATGATCTGACCAAATCGGCATGCCTGTTTCTAGTCTGACCGCCTGAATACCACCTGCACTTCCGGCAACAACAGCAATATCGCTTTCATAATCAGCATCCATTCCAATTAAACTTTCGTTGCCTGTCATTATATTAATTATTCTCGCGTTTTCATCAAAACTATTTGCCCACAACTTAACTAAGCGAAATCCGCCTGAAGCCAAAATTTTCCCATCTGGGCTAAAGGAAAGAGACTGAACTAAATCTCTATGAGCAATCTTCTCTCCAAGTGCAGGATCACTCAAACGAGTAACTAACTGTTGTGTTGGCAGATGATAAATAAATATTTGATTTCCTCGACTGCAAGCGGCGAATTGTCCATCAGATGAAATAGTTGCAGAGTAAATAGGAGCCATAGACAAAGGGACCGGTTGCCAATTAAATTTCTCGGCAACATTCTTCACCTCTCCCTTCGCACCCTGATTAATCCAAAGCTTTATAAGCCCAAGTTGATAAGGAGTTAGACTGTTTGCACCGACCTTATTCCGGCGTGGGGGCATGAAAGGCTTTTTGTTTTGGCGGATATGGTACATCAATTGACTTTCATCAGCATTACCAGGAACCACCATAGCTCCACTTTCGCCGCCTAGACCAATGCTCACTGGTGTTTCTAAATTAAGATCCGCATCAGCATCCTTTGAATTATGACAAGCCAAACAGTTTTTTCGAAAAATAGGCAAAATCTCTGATGCAAAATCAACTTCCTCTTTTCGACTCAACTCTGCAACTTCAAGCTCTGCCAAAACATTCACCACTGATAATGGTGTAAATGAAATTGCAGCAAACAATAAAAAATGCAAAAAACGCCTCATTTCAGGATAAACAATTGTTCCTAACAAAAAACCATTTGAACAGTAAATTTGACATCAATTTTTTTCTGTCAATATAGCTGCAAATAGGTGAAAGTTTTTTCGTTTCCGACTTCTCCAAGTTTGGAATTGTCGGGAATTATCAACTTTCACCAATAATATAATGACAAATAAACCAAAGAGCACACTTTCTCGACGCAAGTTCATCTCTAATTCGTCAGCTGCGACATTGAGCGCTGCCGCTTTTGGACCGTTCATGCTTCGCGGACAAAACCTAAACAGCAAGATCAGACTTGCTGCAATTGGCGCAGGAGGCAAAGGCTCCAGTGACACTGATAATTCCGCTCGGTGTGGTGCAGACATAGTGGCCCTTTGTGATGTTGACACTAACACTTTGCGCTCTCGCGGCCAGAAATACCCAGGTGCAGCAACTTTTCAGGATTTCCGCAAAATGTTCGATAAGATGGGGAAAGAGATCGATGCATGCACCGTATCAACGCCTGACCATATGCACGCTATAGCTGGTGTTCAGGCTATGAAATTAGGCAAACATGTTTACGTGCAAAAGCCTCTGACCCAGTCAGTCTATGAAGCACGGCTAATGGCAAAAGTTGCTAAAGAACAAAAGGTAGCAACACAAATGGGCAACCAAGGCAGTGCTGGCAACGGACTAAGAAGAGCTGTACAAGTAATTCAATCTGGGCTCATTGGAGATGTCACAGAATTACATGTTTGGTCAAACCGACCAGTATGGCCTCAGGGAATTGGCCGACCAAAGGGTTCAGACCCTGTCCCAGATCACTTAGATTGGGACCTTTGGCAAGGCCCCGTTAAGCACCGACCATTCAAAAAAGGTGCTTATCACACATTCAACTGGCGCGGCTGGTTAGACTATGGAACCGGAGCTTTGGGAGACATGGCTTGCCATACAGTAAACATGCCATTTAGAGCACTTAAACTTGGCTATCCAACTGTCGTTGAAGCAGAAGCTCACTCAGGAATAAACGAAGAAACTTATCCTCTTAACTCAAGGATTCGATTTGAATTCCCAGAACGAGACGGAATGGTCCCTCTAAAGTTCTGGTGGTATGATGGCAAGATTGACGGCAATCAAAACCAACCTCATCCAGACATTACCTCAAAAATAGCTAATACAATGGGCAAGATTAAAGGAAGCGGCTGTCTTTTAATCGGCACCAAGGGACAAATATTTACCCCTGACGATTACGGATCCAGATATTATGTAGCACTCAATGACGAGAAAAAATTCAAAGGAAGCAAAAACCACGATGCTGACAAAGCAATTCCTGAAAAATTCTGGAAATCTCCAGGCCACACTCAGGAATGGTTTGATATGATGAAAGGCGGACGTGCTGCTTACTCTAACTTTGATAATGCAGCATACTTAACTGAAATAATACTACTAGGCTGTATCGCTATGCAGGTTGGGAAGAACAGAAAAATGGAATGGGATGGCCCGAATATGAAGTCACCTAATATCAAAGAAGCTGCAAATTATGTAAAAAGGGATTACCTAAACGGTTATACCTTATAATTAACTAATTAAATTCGACTAACACCCGGCCAGCTTTACTGTGCCGGGTGTTTTTATATCTAAATTGAATTTTATATTTAAAAAGGACANAAATGATGCAAAAGATTGACTTTTAGCNTTAAAAAGGAGAAATTGATCNCNGCCTAGACCACATNTTGTGGCANNTATTCTTTTAAGCACTATATGCAGAATTGATGCAAGTTTATTGAATAGNGCAGGATCATAATCGTCTATGGGACAGGTATTTATTATANAGACTTAANTAAAAANTATAATATGAAAATTAAGCCTAACAAAATTAAGNGTAAAAACGGTGCTTTTACACTGATAGAAATACTACTCGTACTTGTAATTATTGGGTTAGTAGCGACAGCCCTTGTTGTAAATTTAATGCCACAACAAGAAGGCGCAGAAAGAAATGCAGCAGACTTATTAGTCAAATCCGTTAAAAACTCACTCAATACATATCGCCTAAATATCGGGCACTACCCTACCGAAGATGAAGGGGGACTTCTTGCGCTAGTTCAGAAGCCGACATTTGAAAATGAGAGACTCGGTGCTAAATGGACTGGCCCCTATGTAAAATCAGGCACTACTTTCGATGACCCTTGGGGCAATCCTCTAGTATACGAGCCAGCTGATCCTGAATTTAAACAACCAGAAGATCCAGACTATCGCCTTTACTCAAAGGGGCCTAATGGACTTGAAGGAGATGAGGACGATATCGGAGACAAAGAACAGGAAGAGGAAGTCGATAGCTTAGAAGAGTTAGGTGAAGCAGGAGGAGGACTAACGACAGGGAATGAATAACCGGCCGCACTTTGCCGGCAAATCCATCAGGGCTTTTTCGCTGTTGGAACTTCTATTAGTGCTGGTGATTGTGATGTTGCTTTTTGGCGCCGCAGTTTTTGAGTTTAACTCAATAAACCGCGGCGCTTCGCTTTTTGAAGGTACAGATCGATTGAAATCGTTGTTTAGATTTGCAAGTAACGAAGCCCAACGCACCGGAAAATTAGTTAGAATTCGATTTGCAACCGCTACTGAAAACACATCAACAAACATTATCCAAACAACTGGATTAAACGCGGAACAATCACCAATAGCTGAATGGGAACCAGCTCCTATTAAATTCCCTGGTCAATTCAAAATGCTACCTAATAGTAAAACTTATTCTAATGATATTGACGAATTAGTCTCAATCGAATCAGTCCAGCTTACAGGGCTAGATGCTCAAACTGCCTCAATACAACTCATTAACACCACTGAAAACACATCAGAGGAGATGGGGCAATCTCAAGAAGCCACGCAAGCAACTGAATACTCAATGCCTTCAATATATTTCCATCAAGATGGCTCATGTGACTCAGCTAAAGTACAACTTGCCAGCAAAAACCTAGATAACCTAAATAAATCAATAGTTGAATTGATAGGATTTACAGGGACCGTTCGTCATCATATTTTAGAGATACAACAAAATCTGTTAAACGAAACTAACTCTAATGATGCTATCAATATTAATAGCCAGCAAAATGAAACCATAAGTACTCCATGATAATTCAACTTCAAAAAAATGCCCCAATTAGAACTGGAGCCGTACTATTTGAAGTCGTCTTGGCCTTAGTATTATTTTCTTTTGCGGCCATAGTTATCGCGAATAGCTTCAGCTCATCACTTAAGAGCGTTGAACGCATGCGACATGATTTGGATGCTGCAAATCTTGCAATATCTACACTTTCCGAAATTGAGCTTGGGTTAAAACCTATCGAAACATCTCCTCCGACAGAATTTGAAGCACCTTTTGAAAAATGGACCTGGCAAATTGAAACAACAAAACCAAATGAGGATCTCAATATGGGTGGAGGTTTGACTCTTGTTGAAGTCATTGTTCTCAATGAAGAATTAGGACGCGAAACACGAATTGCACGCATGATGCGAAGTCCAAGTGGAATGCAAATGACCACCGATTAAGGCATGGAAAAGTCAAATGCATTCACATTACTAGAAACGTTACTTGCCGTAGTAATTGCAACCGGACTGTTATCTACTGCCATGTACTTTTACCAACAGTCTAGTAAATTCCGCAATGACTTAATATTAGAGAACGAGAGAATTGCTAGCGCCAGACTAATTATTAATAAAATGAGTTCAGAGCTACGAAGTACTTTGACTCATCCAAAATTAGGAATTGGCCTAAAAGGCGGATCAAATTGGATAGAGTTTCTTAAAACAGCTACTCCTTCAGCCAGCAGCTGGAAGAACTCAACTGAAACAACTTCTCCCAGCTATCCTGAAACCGGATATCGTTTAATTCGTTATCAATTAGCAATGAAAAACTTGATAAGTGACACATTAAACAATGAAGCGAATCGTAATATGATAGAAAACCTTAATCTAAATGAAAATATCACAACTAATGAAGAAGACAGCTCAATCGCAGTAAAACAAGGTGATGCCATCGATCGTACGGAACAACGACTTCTTACCAGCAAAGCAAACACAAACGCTATTAGTACTGTTGAAATAAAACCGGTACGGATCACAGATCAATTAAAGTATATGCAGTTCCGTTATTTGAATAACGGCTCATGGGTATATCAATGGCCAGGCCCAATTCCTCCACAAGGAATAGAAATTAGTCTTGGGATAGAGCCTTTATCAGCAACAAATTTACTTGAAGAATACACTAATCATGTCTTTCGCAGAATACTTCGAATTCCTACTACGGCTACTAAATTCCAAAACGTTGCTACCAATGATCTCACTCTAGAAGATCAACTTCCAAGGCAAAATGATTAAAATAAGCAGGCATCAATATATGCTTAAATCTGGCATCGCATTGGTGGGGGTATTGATCATAATAGGCTTATTGTCCATGATCTCTTTAAGCCTTATGTATCGCATACAAGCTGGCTCTACCTCTTCAGCCACGACCTTATCAAGCGAACAAGCTTGGGCTGCCGCATTGAGCGGCCTAGATAGGTCAATTAATATAATTACTGATCCTACGAGATCATCACAAGGCTGGATAAATAACCCCACTGATTTCGAACAACAATTAGTTTATGATGATGGCATTGACAAATGGTACTTCTCTGTCTTTAGGCAAGGAAACTTAGAGACTGGTGAAGTTGCATTTGGGGTTACAGACGAAGCATCAAAACTTCCATTAAATCTAACTAATATAACTCAATTAATAAGTATTCCAGGAATAACACTGCCAGCAGCTGAATCACTTGCAGACTTCACTGATAGCGACTCAATTCCACGCGACAATGGTGCAGAGCAAGAAGTTTACGATTTACTGATCACCCCATACAACATCCCTAATGAGCCAATAAGCTTTTTAGATGAATTGCTGTTGGCTAATGGTATTAGCGCCTACCATCTATATGGAGAAGATTTAAATCGAAACTACAAACTTGATATAAACGAAAACGATGGAGATCTTTTACTCCCACCAGACGATCAGGATGGTTCCCTTGCTGGAGGAATAAATCGTTACTTCACATTAAATTCAAGGGACTGGAACGTTGATCTTTTAAATCAGCCACGTATTAACATAAACAATCCCAACATCGACTTAGGCACTCTTGATCTACCGCAACAAACGGTTCTATTTCTTGAAGCCAAACGAAAATTAAACGAACCTATAACTTCAATCATAGATATAGTTGAAGCTAGCGTCACAGTTACAGAAGCTGGAAATATTAAAAGGGATTATGAATCTGGTATAAAAAAGGAGGATTTATTTAATTTAATGAATCTATTCACAACAGATTCTCGAGAATTCAGAACTGGCCTCGTCAATATTAACACTGCCCCAGCTAACATTCTTGTACAAATCCCTGGCATTGATGAGAATTTAGCTACTACAATTATTACCACTAGAAACAGCATTACGATAGAAAAGCAGTCATCTCTAGCATGGCTTCTTGAAACTGATATTATAGATATCGAGCAATTCAAAGAACTAGAACCATTTCTCACTGCTCGCAGCTTCCAATTTCATGTTCAGGTAATCGGATATGGGCTTCCCTCTGGTCGATATCGCACAATTGAGGCAATCGTTGATTTAATCGGCACTGCTCCAAAAATAATTTATCTCAGAGATTTGACCAAACTGGGTATTCCATATCATTTTACCCCGCTGCTGGTATCCGATACAACTGATAATGAGTAAATCGAAATCCATTAATTCAAGCATATTGTCCAAAAGCTTTAAAAAGCTAACTGACCGCCTTAAGCGCCGAGGAGAAGTAACAGCGTTAGATATAGATCAACGAATGCTTCGAATCGTTCATGTAACCATGTCTCGCGGCATATCACGCGTAAGACGAATTGAACTCATTCCGCTCCCAAATGAAGAATTAGATTTAAAAGACCCTATAGCAACCGGCAAGTGGATCGGAAAACAACTTAAGGTCATCCGCCTTAACCCAGGTGTGGTTGTAATGGCAGCAAGAAGAGGAGAATGTATTCTTAAAGAATATCAGTTGCCGCCATTAAAAGACATCGGCGAAATGGCATCCATGGTAAGAGTTAAGGCAAGCAGGGATCTTCCTTTTCCAGAATCAAAAGCATCAATAGATTTTACTGTCACAAGAGTTCCAACTAAAAAAGAAATCAAAGAATCCAAAAATATATCATCCTCCAGTAATGCCACAGTTGATCCTAAAGCTAATGTTGTAGTATCGGCCATAAAGAATGAAACACTAGTTTTTTATCAAACCATAGTAGAATCAGCAGGATTCACCTTAGCCGGACTAGGCCTTCGGCCTATGGCATCATTTCGGGTTCTAAAGACATGCGTTCCAAGCATTATAAAAGAAGCTGTAGCCCTTATTTCAATAAGGCGCCACGAGGTAGATGTTGATATCCTTATTGACGGCAGACTTATTTTTAGCCGTGAATTATCTGCTAATTTGAATTTAGCCGATGACGATAAAGAGCCAGACAAACAAATAGATCTAATTCACATTACTAAAGAAATATTCCGATGCCTTCATAGCTATGAAGGATCCGGAGCATACCAAAAACTAGACCACCTTCTAGTAGCAGGTGGCACTGGAATAGAAGATAAACTCTGCCACTGCCTGAATTCACAATCTGAAGCAGAATGGAAAACAATGCCACTGCCTTCAGGATTACGATTACCCAAGGACAATAAGAACAATACGGCACGCGCACTCACATCTCTTGGTTTAGCATTAGGATTTGCGGACGAAGGAGGTATGCCGGTAAACTTTCTTTCCCCTAAACGCCCTATTATTAATCGCAATGAAGGCCGCATGAAATGGATCCTCGGTATGTCTCTAATTTTAGCTGGGGCGCTCATGCTTTTTTCAATTCAAAAACGACTTAAATCAAATGCACAAACGGAACTTAACAATCTTTCCCCTCAATATTTGGCGCTAAAAAAAGAAGAGCGTAAAAATAAAATTATTATCCGAACAGGAGACGCAGTAACCGCATGGAACAAAGACTCAAAAGACTGGCTAGGGCATTTTGCATTCATTAGCGCTATACTTCCACCTTGCGACAAAATATATTTAAAAAACTTAGGCACTCGTCGTGTCGGATCAAATGGTGTCATATCATTTCAACTTCAGGCAAAGGACAGCACTACTCTTCACAGTGTAGAAAAGCGTTTGAGAGATATAGGCTATGAATTCAAATCTGTTCCCCAAACACCCGGAAGTGACCGTCATGGATACTCTTTCAGTGCTTCATTTGAACTAATTATTCCCAATAATTTTAAACATAATTTAAAAGATTATCTTAAAACCAACTCACCACCAGCCCGAATCAAAGACGATATCCATGCAGATGGGCTTTCGTGGATTAACCAAGAAAAGAAAGGAAGCACATGGCTAAGCCTACTTTAAAAACGATATTACTCACAACTATATGCTTGGCAGCCATAACTGTTCTTATCAAGAATGCCATAATCCCATGGATGACTGATCCAATTAAAAAATTAGAACAAGCTACAGCAAATCGAAAAAAACAAATTAACAATCTAAATAAATTAAAGAAAACAGCAGAACAACACAGCAAAAGATTAGCAAAACTTAATACCACCGGCTTTGCGAATAGCTCTGCTGAAGCAATCGCTATGATGGGTGAACATATAACGCAAATCATTAAGCAAAGTAAATTAACTGAAACTGAATTCTCAAGGCGCCCATTTGAACCTAGAGCAATTGTTAAAAATGGTCCTAAGCCAATTGGTTATACGGTAAGCGGCATAGGTTCTGTTAAAAAGATTACAGACCTTTTGTTTTTACTACAAAACGATCCACACATTCAAAGGGTAGAAAACGTTTCACTGTCACCAATTAGCGGCAGCACAAAGGTACGAGTAAATTTTCAATTCATTTCTTTAGTCATAGGAACTAAATACGGCGAATTCAAAGGAACAAACTCCCAACCAATTAGACCTAAAATAAAAAGCGAAGCTCGTGATTTATATGTAGGGATAACTAAAAGAGCATTATTTCAACCTTACAAAAAAAAGGCACCTACTGTCCCTACCCCATCAAGTAAACCGAAAACAAACAGAACACCTCCTCCACCTGGCCCTGAATCGTATAAAGTAGTCTCTTTAAGCCAATGGAAAGGTCAACAAGAAGTAATGATTTACAATACGGCAAAAAACGAAACTAAAAGCTATAAATTAGGCGACAATTTAGCAGGAGGAATAATAGTTATGATTGATTACCGTCAATTGCCATTCCCAAATAAACCGGAACTTTTATCACAAAGTAGAGTTATTGTTTCAATTAAATCTAATTATTGGGCAATAGAACGAGGCAACACCATGGCTGATATATACCAACTCACACCAGAACAATTACCTGAAAATCTGACCAAAGCGGAGTTATGAGCCTGACAGTAAAACTGTTGCGTGACCTTATTGCAATACCAAGCATCAATAATGCATTTCTCAAGAACAATAAAAAACTGACCGGTGAAAACCGTGTTGCCAACTATATTATTACACGTGCTAATAAAGCTAAGCTGGATGTACAAAAACAGCCTACCGAATGTGGTCGCGACAACTTAATAGTTAGGCTTTATCCTAAAGGAAAAATAAAACACAGGGTTATACTTGCGCCACATTTTGATACTGTCGGAATTGAGAATCTTTCTGCACTTCAACCTAAGGAGAAAGGGGGGCGTATATATGGAAGAGGGGCTTGCGACACGAAAGGAAGTGTTGCAGTAATGTTTAGTGTAATAGAAGAACTAGTAAAAAGAGACCGCCCAACTAATACAGAAATTGTATTTATCGGCTTCGTTGATGAAGAATGCGATCAATCTGGCTCTCGTGCATTTGCTAATTTAAACATGAAAGCAGATCTAGCTTTGGTCGGCGAACCAACTCGATGCAAAGCAGTAACTGCTCATAAGGGTGATTTCTGGCTAATGATTAAAACTAAAGGCAAATCAGCCCACGGAGCTCGTCCTGAATTGGGAAATAACGCGGCACATACAATGGCAAAATGCATTGATATTATCGAAACTAAATATGCAAATAGCTTACGTAAGAAAGCTCACTCTATTCTCGGATTTCCGACTATCAATACGGGAACAATCAAATGTGGATTACAGCCAAACATAGTGCCAGACAGCTGTGAAGCACGCTTGGATAGGCGAACTGTGCCAGGTGAAACATTCACCTCTATTCAAAGGGAGATCAAATTACTACTTAATAAGAACAAACTAAGAGCAAGTATTTCAAATATTAAAAAATTCGCCTGCCCTGCCATGGAGACTAACCCAAACACACCTTGGGTTAGCTCTTTCATGCGCACCGCAAGGCAGTCAAAACCCCTTGGCGTTGACTACTACTGCGATGCAGCAAACCTTGCCGCCACAGGAGTCCCAACAATAGTCTGGGGCCCTGGAGATATCGCACAAGCACACACTGTAAATGAATGGATCTCAATAAAACAAATAGAACAAGGTGTGAATTTACTGAAACGTTTTCTTTCTTCTCTTCCATAATTTTATATAGAATTCAAAAATGTGAGACTAGCGTTACTAACACATGAACCATTCTACCCACCTTCTGGAGGCGGTTCAGCTGAATTGCTTTACCTAGTCAAGCAACTTACCCAGCGCAATCACGAAGTACATATTTTTTGCCCAGAATTTCCAAACTCCAAGAAAACTGCAAAACAGTTCTCCATAGGAATCCATACTTTCAAAGGTTGGGAAATGAATCGCTATACTAGATTCCGTTCAATTAAGTATTTACTGTTTCCAATATTTCTTCGCCGAATGGTTAAGAATGTAGCCAGTAATATCCAATTCGATTTAATATTCTCACAACACGCAATATCGTCGATAGCAGCAGGACAACTTAAAACCGATTTAAAAGTACCAGTAGTGATGAACTTTTTAGACCATCTTACTGGTTTTATGGAAACATGGCCACAATGGCGAATGCCTCGTTTTATACTGAAACACTTAATGCAATTCGAACTCAATTTGCCCAAGCGTTATAACGCTGACTTTATCCTCACCGTCTCAATGGAGTTGAGCCAGCGCTTTATCGAAAACGGATTTGATGAATCTCGAGTATTTTCTATTAATTACGGTTACGATTCACAATTATTTAAGCCAAAACAACTCAAACCAAAACACCCTCCAACAATTGTAATGCATGGCTCATTTGACACCCATCACCTTGGGAAAATCGCAACAGAAGCCATTTTTTCAATTACCCAATTAAAACCCGATGTACATTTCCTATTTATTGGCAAAAAAACAAATGCATTAAAAAAATTAGTTAAAAAAATTCACAGCCTATCACCTGTCACTAATATTTCCTGCACCGGATTTATTGATTATAAATTAATTTCAGAGAAACTTTGCGAAGGCCATGTTGGCATAATCCCGTATGAGCAATCATCAGGAACTCACTGTGCCTTTGTAGCAAAAATGGTCGAATATGCCGCTGTTGGCCTACCCGTTGTCAGCACTCCTCTTTCTGGCACTAAATCTTTTTTTGTTAATGAACCTACTATTATCTTTTCAAAGTTTGACGGCAAAGAGTTTGCAAAGGATACAATTCGAGTTCTTAACTCCCCACCTCACACAGAAGCATCTAATAATTTAACTAAGCGAGTTGCAACAGAACTAGATTGGAAGTCTATTTGCAACAATATCATCAATCATTTGGAGGCCATACAAACTTGCTAGATACACAGTCCAAAAAAACATTTTTTATCCAAGGGAGCTGGATGCTATCTGCCACAATGATTAGTGGGCTTCTAATGTTCGCTGTTCATTTTTTTGGAGGATGGATGACCAGAAATGAATACGGACTTTTTGTAACACTACTTCAAGCTTTAAACCTGATAATGATTCCTGCACTTGGACTGCAAACAGTATTCGCACAACAAACAGCAACAGCAAACACGTCGATTGAGCAATCTAATCTTTCAATCTCAATTCGAAAAATCTTGTTATCTTGTATTATAATTTGGGTGTTATCTGTTATTATATTAATAATATTCCGAGCATCAATTCTTTCAATATTTAAGATAAACAACTCTTTGGCATTTTATTTAACTCTTGTAATAGGATTACCTCAACTTTGCCTACCAGTTTTACTTGGAATATTACAAGGGCAACAAAATTTTCAATGGCTCGGCGGGGCATCAATCACCAATGGATTAATTCGATTTATTATAATAGGAATCATGGTCGCAGTTTTAGGTGCACAATCAACCGGAGCATTATTCGGGGTATTAGTTGGACTAACTGCGTCATGTACTATAGCTGCATGGCATAGCCGAAATATCTGGGAGAAAAGAAAAGCTAAAAATGGAAGCTTTAATCCAAATCACTGGCTACGCCGCATTATCCCGTTAACATTTGGGCTAGGGGCAAGTCAATTTATGCTTAGCGCAGACATGCTAGCCGCGCGAAATATCCTGCAAGAAGGTGATTCCGGTCCGTACGGAGCAGCCGGCATGATCGGACGCGGACTAGTAATTTTCACAGCTCCTCTGGCAGCAGTAATGTTCCCAAAAATTGCAAACTCTAAGGAAAGCTTTAAATTCAGCATCCTCAAATACACTGCGTCGAGGACTACAGTTCTAAGTATATTGGTTTGCACCATGTGTTCATTAACTGCATGGCTTCTACCTTTAATCTCGGAACATATGACCGTCCTATCACAAAGACAAAAAATCATTACAGAAATAACTACTTTAATACCTTATTTCACATGGTCAATGCTCCCTCTTGCTTTAGCAAATGTCTATATCACAGCGCTTTTAGCTAGAGAAAAATACAAAGGCATTCCTTTACTCATAATAATTGCCTCAAGTTATGCATTAGCTCTCATTTTGCTCAGCAATAAACCGACCCCTCCGAATAATGAGACAATTATTTTAATACTTGGATTTTTTAATTTAGTTTATCTAGCCGCTGCAAGATATTTAACCAAACAATTAGATGACTAGACAATTCAGCCAATAGCAGTTCCAGAAAGTTGATAATACTTCAACGAATCAAGCATTGATTGAACAGAGGGATACCTTTCCCTAGGATCCTTTTTTAAGGCTTTCCGGCAAATCGCCTCGAGCGCATCAGGAACATTACGGCTAGAAGTAAAATCACTTGGATCAGGCAAATCCTTTGTAAGAAGATTATCAGCAACTTCCTGCGCCGTTTCTCCATGCAGTAATTGTGAAAGCGTCAAGATTTCAAAAAGAATATTACCAAGGCTAAATACATCTACTCGACCATCAATTTGAGAATCTCCACGAGCCAACTCAGGAGCCATATAAAGAGGAGTACCGTAACGTCGCCCGACTGGAGTTAATGCTGGGTCAGCACCCTCAGAAATAGCATTATGACCAAGGTCAACCTCTCCCCACACCTTAGCCAACCCCCAGTCGAGAACTAGCACTTCACCAAATCCACCAACAAGAATATTAGCGGGCTTAAGATCACGGTGAATAACCCCATGATCATGTGCGTAAGCAACAGTTTGGCAAATTTGAATCAAAGAATCCACCAATACTCCCAAAGGAAAAAGCTGCATTAATTTTTCATCTTTACCGCTTAACCCTTGAATAATATCTCTAAGATTACGCCCTCTTACACGCTTCATAGTAAAATATATGTCACCATTCCTATCACGCCCCATTTCATAAACGGGAACTGTCCCAGGATGCGCTAACTTTGCCGTAACACGGGCTTCACGAAGAAAACGCTGCACTTCAATATCAGATTCTCTCAATTCAGAATGAAGTGTCTTATACACGACTTCTCTGTGTAAATTAATATCACGGCAAGTAAACAATTTAGCGGTACCTCCTTCTGCCATAAGCTTGAAATCAGCATATTTTAGCGAGCCGCTTTTCCAGTGAACCGGAAAATCTCCATCTGTATCATCAAGATGCAACGAGGTATCATGCAACGCCATATCTTCTGCTCTTTTTTTGTTGTTTTCTTCCACTTCCTATTGGTATTGAACTAGTTAAGATTAATCTAGTCGAGTTTTGTTTCCTTAAAA
>NYWG01000090.1 GCA_002684915.1 Verrucomicrobiales bacterium | reverse complement strand
TTCGTTATTCACAGGAAAGGCATCAAACCTAATAAAAACACTCCAACAATCCTATATGGCTATGGAGGGTTTGAGATTTCGCTCAAGCCCAGCTACTCAGCGACAATTGGCAAACTTTGGCTTGAGCGTGGCGGAGCCTACGCAGTCGCAAATATTCGCGGCGGTGGAGAGTTCGGGCCTCGCTGGCATAAAGCCGCACTAAAAACCAAACGTCAACGCGCCTACGACGACTTTATTGCAGTCGCAGAAGATTTAATCAAACGCGGAATAACCTCTCCCAAACACTTGGGCATTTCTGGCGGAAGTAATGGAGGTCTGTTAGTAGGCGCAATTTTCACACAACGGCCAGACCTAATGAATGGAGTTGTCTGTCGAGTACCATTACTTGATATGCTGCGCTATACAAAGCTACTGGCTGGAGCTAGCTGGGCCGCAGAATATGGGGACCCTGAAGACCCTGAAATGCGCAAAGCCATACTCCGTTATTCACCCTACCAAAATGTTTTTCCTGATCGCCAATATCCAAAGGTCTTTATCGAGACCTCAACAAAAGATGACCGAGTCCACCCAGGCCACGCACGAAAAATGGTAGCGCGCATGCGCGAACAAGGTCATGAAGTTTTATATTTCGAAAACACTGAAGGCGGCCATTCTGCTGGGGCTAACCTAAAGCAGCATGCCAAGCGTTATGCCCTTGAGTACGTCTATTTTTCGCGCCAGCTTGGACTAAAATAAAGACAGTTTTTAAATGATTTATGTGCCAGCTAGTGGCTCAAGGGGATGACGCATAAGTTTTTTTAACTCGTCGCGCTCGGCAATTAATTCAGGCCAACGTGATTCATCGGCTGCACTGGAGACTAATTCGCGCTGAATCTCACCTAATCGGGATTCAATAAACTGATTGCGTAATCGTAAAACAATATCATTCAACTGCTGGTCGGGATTAGGAATTGTTCTACCGTCCGCAACAGCTTCGGTGGCTAATTTCTTATGAGGCTCCGATGGTAAAAACCCCAGTAAATCTGGAAAACTGGCACTATTATTTTCCGCAAATAAAGCAAACTTTTGATGCAGAATTTCCCGTATCCCTTTATGGACAACCCATTGCAGATCTAGACGAGATTCTAGCCAATCTGTTGGAGACTCTCCAGCTAAAGCTAATTTAAGCAACCAAAACTCGACAGAATTAGGCTTTGCCATTGGCTTCTCCTCCGGCACTGGAATCTGCTTCTCTTCCTGAACCGAAGAAAAACGTTGGATTTTTTGCTTTCGCTTTGCGAATTCGGCTCGCACAGCATCAACTGCAACACTCAATCGGTGACTAAGCTTCTGTGCGTAGGTATCTATCAACACCGGATTGTCTGTTTTCTGCACAGCCTCGCGCATTGCCTGCACAATATTAACACGACCTCGATCTGAGCCTGCATCGTGAATTTGGCATAAGTAGCTTATGAGGAAATCGAAAAAACCAGGAGCTTCATTAATCAGATGCCGAAACAACTCAACACCATTTTCACGAATAAAACTGTCCGGATCGTGCGGTTTTGGAATAACTGCAACACGGATTGCTAAACCACTGGCAAGCAAGTCATCAAGAGAACGTAATGCAGCCTGCTGTCCCGCCGTATCAGAGTCAAAACATAACACTACTTCCTCAGCATAACGCTTTAGGATACGAGCGTGGTCAGCAGTCAATGCGGTGCCCTGTGGCGCGACAGAATTTTCAATACCAGCAAGATGACAAGCGATTGTGTCAAGCTGCCCCTCACAGACTACCGACGACTTGGCATCAAGAATAGGTCGCTTGGCTTTATCCAATCCGTAGATTATTCGGCTTTTACTGAATATTGGAGTCTCTGGAGAATTAATATACTTACCACCTTTTTGATCTAACGATAAAACTCTACCACTGAAACCGACCACTCGGCCCTGCTCATCACAGATAGGAAAAATCAGCCTTCCACGAAAACGATCGTAGTGCCCTTTATCTCCCGCTATTACAAGACCGCCTTTCTCTAATAGTACAGCATCGTACTTTTTAGATTTGGACCAGTTTAATATATTGTCCCACTTGTCAGGGGCGTAACCAATACGAAAGCGTTTTACAGCTTCCTCACTAACTCCTCGTTTGGCTAAATAATCACGTGCGATCTGCGCACTCCCATCATTGGCAAGTGTTATCTCCCAATGCTTAGTCACTTGTTCATGAAGCGTTCTTAATTTCTCCTTCAACGAGCCTTCTTCGCGCTGACCAGGAGTCATTTCAAAATCAATTGAAATTCGCGCTCTTTCAGCCAATCGCTGCACGCTCTCAATAAAAGTCAAATTTTCAAACTCACGAAGGAAAGTAAAAACATCACCTCCTTTATGGCAGCCAAAGCAGTGAAAAATTTGCTTAGAAGGATTAACGTTGAAGCTAGGTGTCTTCTCCTTATGAAATGGACAAAGGCCCAAAAAATTTGCACCTGCCCTCTTGAGTGGAACAAATGAACCAATAATGTCTACGATATCACTTGCATTGCGAACCTGCTCAATCGTGGCCTGTGGAATAACGGGCAAAGCAGTAAAAAATTAATTCGCCTTATTGCGAATTAGCCAATATCGCATATTAACCGCCTCTGGATGCTCAGGGTTCAATCCAATAGCACGCTTGTAGTGTATAGCTGCCTTCTCAATATCTCGAAGTTTTTCAGCATATAGTCTACCAACTTCAAGGTGGCCTTGAATACTATTTGGATCAAACTGAAGAAAGGTTTCCAACTCAATCGCTGCGTCGGCATAATAATTTCCCTGCACCAAAGACATCGCAAAATTAAAACGAGCTGGGCCGGCATTAGGATCAATCGAAAGCGCATTCTCAAAAGACTGCAACGCCAAACTTGTTTCACCAGTATAATAGGATGCTTGGCCTAATTTAAAACGAGCCTCAAACCAACCAGGATCAGCCTTTACTGCCTCCAAATATGCGGCCTTTGCACGCTGCCATTCCTGACTTTTTTGCGCCTTTGAACCATCCTCTAAATAAGTCTTGGCCACCTCCCTATCCCCAGCTTTAGGCAGAGGCGGATGAAGATAAGTGTACCGAGGATACGCCACCGCCGTAGGAAGCAAACTAGCGACTCGAACTGTATTGGTAGAAGCTGTCGCTATTGGCTTTGTCAAAGGCACCTCAGGCAGAGGCGTTCGGGATTTCCAAGTCAACTGTTCATTAGCTTTTTTCTTTTTACCTCCATCAAACCATCGCACCGGATTCAAACTATCAGTCCATTTTTTATTTGGTTTTTCCTTTTCAATCGATTTATTTGAATCAACATCAACAACAACCTCAGACTTAGCCTCTTTGTCAAACCACCGCACTGGATTCAATCTATCAGTCCATTTTTTATTTGGTTTTTCCTCTTCAATCGATTTATTTGAATCAANATCAANAACAACCTCAGGTTTAGATTCTTTCTTTAATGATCCTAATGNCTCCTTGTCTTCTGATTCATTCTCCGANAATTGCGCTTCAGGCACAGGTAATGATTCTTTTNAATCAGACTGCCCCTTAANTATTTCACCCTCAACAGGAGGCTCAATAACAACAATCTCACCCTGCTTTTCCTGAGAATTCTCAATAGCTTCCTCNGGATCAGTCGAAGCAACCACCTCCTCTGGCTTTTCATTCTCAATAGCTCCTTCCGGATCAGTCGAAGCAACCACCTCCTCCGGCTTCTCATTCTCAATAGTTCCTTCCGGATCAGTCGAAGCAACCACCTCCTCCGGCTTCTCATTCTCAATAGCTTCCTCCGGATCAGTCGAAGCAACCACCTCCTCTGGCTTCTCTATAGCCGGCTCCTCTTTTAGATCGGGCTTAAGGTAAGCCTCAAGGCCTTCCACTATGCCATTAACTTGACTCTTTTTCTTAGACGATTCTGGAGCAATGCTTAGATAGGCCTTGTAAGCATCTAATGCTCCCTGATATTGCCCAAGTGAATGCCTTGAAATAGCCAAGTGAAGATAGGCCTCAGGACTTTTTGTATCTGCACCAATAGCTCCCTCAAAATATCCAATCGCCGCCTCATATCTCCCATCAATTCTAGCAGCCAAAACACCCAAACCATTCAATGCTCTAGCATCTTGATCTCCTATTTTTTTAAAACTTTCCCGTGCAGAAGAATATCGCCCGACAAGCGATTCGATGGTGCCTTTTTCAAACCAATAATTGAACTTCTCATCCGTAACACTAAGTCTAAGCTTTTCAAATTCATCAGCCGATTTTTTCGCGTTCTCACGAAACGCTGAAAGGTTATCTTTCCAGTTATAGCGTTCCAAATATAACCATGCGAGATTTAGATGGGCGCTCTGTTTCAGCGTTGGCGGAGTGCTAGAGTTAGTAATTGTGAACAAGTAAGCCTGCTTAGCCATAGAATAATGGTTAGTTTTACTATTGGATCGAAACATCGTCTGATGAGCAAAACCAATCTGGTTATGAAGATGACCCATGATCTTTGGGTTTCGCTTCAACTCTTCGTTATTACTAATAAAATCAAACGCTCTTTTAAGCTCTATCAAAGCTTTTTCGGGCTGGCCGCCCTTTAAAAGCTGACTCCCTTTTTCAAGGGATGTTTTCTCTGGCGGGGCACAGCCGGCCAGAAGAACAAACAGGCACAAAGCGATCCCTTGATCAAAAAACTTATAGGCCAGTTTTTTGGTGGTCTGCATGGCCACTGGTGGTAGCATTGCTGATGCCGCGAGTCAAGGGATCCACTCTCCCTGCCAAATGTTTGACATGTTTTACCTTTACTACATTTCCCGCATTTTTTTGCGTTGGCTAGCTTGTTTTGCCATGTGGTTCACTATTCCCCATGTGTCAGGAGACAATCAGGGAGTCACTACCAATCAAGATACGGAAACAGAGAACAAGAATAGTATCATTGTAGTTAAAGACAATACCTCTGCCAAGCGCTGGAAAATCGATAATACAGCTGTGGCCGAAATGATCACGGAAGGACTGCTACAGCTCACACAGAAACCAGACATTATTTCCGCTTGGCTATCATTAGTTAGCACTAAAGACACAATAGGAATTAAGGTTAATGCAGTTCCTGGGAGGATTGGAGGCACTCGTATAGAAGTAGTAGATACTGTAGTAAAGGGATTACTCAAAGCCCAAGTTCCACCTAATAATATCATTATTTGGGATGCTTCACTCAAGGATCTTCACGCAGCTGGATTCGACAATTTAACCAAACGACATAATATCAGAATTGCAGGAGCCAAGGATGCAGGATGGGATAAGTCGGCAGTTTATGATTCTCCTATTGTGGGAACCCTCATCGCAGGAGATGCAGAATTTAAAAGCGGGGAAGAAACCAGCAGCCGTAAATCATATCTTTCAAGATTAATCAGCAAAGAACTCACTCGTATCATTAGTATTCAACCATTAATTAATCATAACAAAGTCGGAGTATCTGGGCATCTTGTCGGGCTAACCCGCGGCTCAGTAGACAACAACCGTCGATTTGGCATATCAAATGCCATCCTCGTTGAATCGATACCAAACATCATCGCACTAGAAGACAAAGAACAAAAGCGGCACATTGGGGATAAAATAGCCCTATGCATAACTGATGCTCTTTACTTTCAGTATCTTGGCCAAAGCAAAGCCCTTCTGCACTATACTGAACCACTTGGCCAACTACGCTTTAGCACTGATCCGGTAGCACTCGATATTCTTTCAATTGAAGAACTTGAACAACAACGCCAAAGGCTAAAGATCGAATTCCAATCTCCTAGATCTATTCTTTATAAGAACGCCGCATGGCTTCAAATCGGTGAGAGCAATCCAGCCAAACTAAGAATTCAATACTTTGGTCGCTAATAATTTTTAGACAACGATGTCTATCTCTTACATATCTATCAGCATTCATGGATTGACAATCATACCGATTGAATAACCAAATGCCCTGAGCTTATGAGTTTGTTAAATGAAAAAGTAGCCGTAGTCACAGGAGCTGGTCGCGGAATCGGACGGGCTGTCGCCATAGCTTATGCAAAAATGGGAGCCAATGTAGTTTGCGTATCTCGCACCGAAGAGAACTCTTCCAAAGTTGCAGCAGAAATTGAAGGTTTGGGGCAAAAGGCATGGCCTTTTGCCGTAGATGTTTCCAACACCAATGCCGTAGAGAACGCTGCACAGGCTATATTAGAAGCAACAGGGAAAATTGATATTCTAGTCAACAACGCTGGTATCACCCGCGATAACCTATTAATGCGAATGAGCGAAGAAGAATGGGACACCGTGCTCAACACCAATCTAAAAGGCGCCTTCAATTTTACTAAAGCTTTTACCAGAACATTCATTAAGCAACGCAGCGGACGTATCATCAATATCGCTTCAGTAATCGGACTTATCGGCAATGCTGGTCAAAGTAATTACGCCGCAAGTAAGGCCGCACTGATAGGATTCACCAAGTCTGTAGCAAAAGAATTAGCTCCTCGTGGAGTTACGGCCAACGCCATTGCTCCAGGCTTTATCGAAACCGATATGACGTCTGTACTGGATGAAAAAGTGCGAGGTGCAATTATAAATCGAGTGCCGATGGCTCGTTTTGGATCGCCAGAAGATGTTGCGAATACTGCTATATTCCTTGCAATGGAATCCACAAACTATATGACCGGTCAGATCCTTACTGTTGACGGTGGCATGGTAATGTAATTAAAAAAATATCATTAGGAGCTTGACGGAGGGCCCTCACGTTCTTAAAGAACCC
>NYWG01000089.1 GCA_002684915.1 Verrucomicrobiales bacterium | reverse complement strand
ACAGCATAAGAATGGTTTTAGAACAGTTACTGGTAATGATAAGCTTCACGTAACAAAAGATTTAGATATTATAGTTGATGGTAATATTAATCTATCAGCACGTAAGAATATTAATATTACAGCACTTGGTAATATAGATGCTAGAGGTACAAGAATAGATTTAAATAATGGATCACCAAGTTTACCTGATGCTCAATATGTTGACTCTCCAGTTACATTTGAAGAAAATGTTGTAAAAGTATTACCTGAAGAAACAATAGAAGAAGTTCAAAATAGTGAGCAAGTAGAAAAATCTGGAGAAGATGCTCCACAAGACGTTAAGTATGAAGAACAATCACCCTCTGTTTGTGGAGAAGTAGATCACGTTAATCCATATGAAATTGCTCAAGAACATATGAACGCAGGTGGTTGGAAAGAAACTGGAAGTAATCCGAAAATTAAAGCACTTTGGGACGAAATTGGTTATAATGGTTCAACTTATGCAGACGAAACAGCTTGGTGTGCCGTTCTTGTAGGTGCTATACTTAAAAGATCTGGAAATAAGTATATTAAAACAGCATCATCACAAGCATATGCTAACTATGGTGTAGCAGTTAAAGATGATGATGTTCAACAAGGTGATATCGTTGTGTTCTTTAGAAAGAGTAGAAGTTCTGGTTTGGGACACGTGGGCTTTGCAACTGGTAATAGCACAGCATCTACTATAGAAGTTTTAGGTGGTAATCAAAGTAATAATTTAAATATTAAAACATTTGATAGAGTAAGAGGTAGTAAGTGGGGTATAAGAACAATTCGTAGAGCAACATCTTGTGTAGATGGTAAAACTGAAGCACCCGCTTCAACATCTACTTTAGCTGGATTATCAAGTGGTATTGGTGGGGCTGTAACATAATGCCCGCAGTAGCTAGAAAAGATGGGGTTGATACTGTTGATACAGTTCACGTTGCAATTGGAGATAAAAACCCATTAGATAATATAACCTGTGATTTAGCTCCAAAAAAGACTGCAACTCAGATGGGAAGTTCTACTGTTTTTGTAAATGGAACTGGTGCAGTAAGATTAGGTGATAATGTAGCTGTACATACTTTTGCTGGAGTAGGTTGTCCAACACACGCACCTGGGCTAGTTTCTGGTAGTCCAAATGTTTTTGTAGAAGGAAAAGCTTTAGGGAGAAAAAATGATACTTACGGGTGTACGGCCAAGATAATTTCTGGCTCAAGTAATGTATATGCTAATGGAAATTAATTATAAATAGCATTAAGTTATTATACTACAATAGTATTCTAACAATAAATTGAAACTATGTCAAGAGAAAAATTATGGAATATCATGATAGTTTATTAAATCTTTTCGATACTTATATTGCAGAGAGTGACAAATTTGAAAAGGGCAATAAGTCTGCTGGAACAAGAGCAAGAAAAGCCCTCGCAGAAATTGCCAAGATTTGTACTATGAGAAGAAAAGAAATACAAGAGAAGAAGAATGTCAGAACCTAATCAAGTTATATACAGCGATTTTGATAATTTATTTGTATCAAATCCTATAACTAAACAGTTAAACAAAAAGGTTAATAGAGATGCCGTAAAGCAATCTGTTAAGAATTTAGTATTAACTGATTTCTATGAAAGGCCATTTCAATCAGATATTGGTTGTAATATAAGAGGTTATTTATTCGAACCCTTTACTTCTCATCTTCAAGAACAGATAAAACAAGCAGTAATAAACACAATAGAAAATTATGAACCACGAGCAAATCTAATAGATATATTAGTAGAAGATAGATTAGATTTAAATGGATTGTCATTAACAATAGCTTTCGAAATTGTTAATGATCCTGAAGCTGTGGTTCTTGATGTATTACTAGAAAGAGTAAGATAACATGGCCGCTAATACATATCTAAAAGTTACAGAAGTAGATTTTGCTGATATAAAATCTAATTTAAAAACTTATTTAAAGTCACAAACTCAATTTAATGATTATGATTTTGATGGCAGTAATATGTCAGTACTATTAGATGTATTAGCATATAATACTCATTACAATGCATTTTATATTAATATGCTTGGCAATGAAATGTTTTTAGATACAGCACAGCAAAGAGACAGCGTGGTATCTAGAGCAAAAGAATTAGGTTATCTTACACGTTCAGCCAGAGGTGCAACAGCTAATGTCGGAATAACATTTACTGGTGTTGCAAACAATGTATCTGAATTTACTCTTCCTAAAAATACTTCATTCACAACTTCAATTAATGATAGAACATATACGTATGTCACACCTGAAGCTAATATAATTAAGAACGTAGCAAATACCTTTACACAAGCTATAAGCATAACTGAGGGTGCACCACTTCAACATCAATTCGCTGTTAGTGATGCAAGTCCAGTTAAATATGTTTTACCCAACGAAAACATAGACACACGTAGTATAAGAGTTACAGTTAAAGAATCAGCATCATCTAATGCAAATACTTCATACACTCAAGCTACAAACATAAGAGAAGTTAATGAAAAATCAGCAGTTTATTATTTACAAGAAACACACGACAAACAATACGAAGTTTTATTCGGAACTGGTTCATTGGGTAAACCAGTTAAAGATGGTAACATTGTCGTAATAGATTATAGGGTATGTAATGGAACAAAGACAAATGGCGCAAATGTGTTTTCTATTGACAGCATTAGTATTAGTCCAACTTACACATCTGCTAGCCTTTCTGTAAACTCAGTTGCTAGAGGTGGTGTTGAATTAGAAAGTGTTGATAGTATAAAGTTCAATGCACCAAGAAATTATAAGATACAGAACAGAGCCGTTGTTGCTAAAGATTTTGAAAGAATTATTCTTAACGAAAATACAAACATAGCATCGGCAGTCGCATATGGTGGAGAAGACGCATCTCCTGCAGTTCACGGAAAAGTTTATATAGCAGTTAAACCACAAGGTGAATTAATACCAACTATAACTCTCAAAGATGAAATTAAAAATTCTATTAAAGATAGAACAATGTTGGGAATCGATCCAGTAATAATCGATCCATCTTATCTCTATGTTGTACCAACTATTAATTGTTTTTACGATACATTAAAATCTTCAACTTCAACTTCTGCTGTACAAACATTAATTAGAGATGCTATGACATCTTTTTCAAATACTAACTTAGAACAGTTTGGTAAGAAATTAAGATATTCAAGATTTGTTAGAAACTTGGATAATGTAGATGATGCAATTCTGAATAATGAAGCTACACTACAAATGCAAAAAAGATTTGTACCAAGTACAACAACAGCATCACTAGTTAATATATTATTCCACAATGCTGTACAGAAAAGTTCTATATCATCAACAGCATTTACATATAATAATTTCATAGCTTACTTAGATGATGATGGATTGGGTAATATTAGAGTGTTTAGATATAATTCAGCAAAACAAAAAGTTGCTATTGAGGCTAATGCAGGAACTATTGATTACACAACAGGCGAAATAAAAATTAATAGTTTCGTAGTTACAGCTTATGATGGTATAGAAATTAAAGTAAATGCAGATCCAGTTTCTAAAGATATTGTTCCTGTTAGGGAACAGATTATTATAATATCTACAGAAGACTCGACAATCACAACCACTGGTGAGGTTGGTGATTAATGGCTCTTACTGAAAAACTATCAACACTCGTAGAACGTCAATTTCCAGCTTTCTATAAAGAAGAAGGCCCGAATTTTCTTGCTTTCGTTAAAGCTTACTATGAGTATATGGAACAATCTGGTAAAGCAGAAGATGTTGTACGTAGTTTATCAGACTATAAAGATATTGATAAAACAATAGATTCTTTTATTCAATATTTTCGTTCAGAATTAATGCCAGAAATTCCGAATGATGCTCTTGCAGATAAAAAATTACTAGCAAAAAGAATTAAAGATTTATATACAACTAAAGGGACCATAGAGTCTTATAAGTTATTATTCAGGATATTATACAATGAAGATGTTGAGATTTCTTTTCCAGCCGATCAAATGCTTAAAGTTTCTGATGGAGATTTCAAGATTGATCGTTATCTTACTACTCATCACGATCCTAAAGCATATTCTCTCATTGGGAAAACTATTAAAGGTACAGACTCACAAGCTGAAGCCTTGGTTGAAGATGTAAGAAGAGTTGTTGCTAAGGGCCGTGATATAGATCAAATACTAGTTTCAAATATAAAAGGTATTTTTAGTACCACAGAAACTATTAAAATAAAGGGACAAGATACGGGTTATACTCCTATTGTAGAAGCAGGAGTAAAAAGTATTAGTATTGTTTCTCAGGGTGGTGAATATAGGCCTGGTGACGTTATTCAAATGATTTCATCTAAGTCAGGAGATTTCGGTAAAGTTGTTATTAATGATGTTACAGATTTGGGTGGACAATTAGCTTTCGAACTAAAAGATGGTGGATCAGGATATCAATCACAATCAGATGGTACAACTATCGAATATATTGGAGGAGATGGAGATTCACCTGCATCTTTTCAAGTTAAATCAGGTGATATCACAGACACTTTTGCTTTAAGTCAAAATAGTAATAAGTTTGGTTCAAATACAATGTTCGGTGCATCAGCACCTAGAATACAATACAGAGATACTTCTCACGGTATAATGAACAACCACGCTAATACTGTTTTAGGTGCTCCAGATTTTGGTTTCAGAGAAGCTGGAGAAGATTTGGGTAATAATGATTATAGAACAAATGCAAATGCAGTAATCGTTTTAGCGAACACGGCAAATCCAGGGGTTGTTGTTGGAGATAAATTATATGGTGTAACTTCTCAAGCAAACGCAGTAGTTAAAGCTATAAGAAGAGTATACAATGCCACATCAGATGATGTAGTTCTTGCAGTTGATACTTATAAAAATTTTCAAGTTAATGAAAAAATTAATAAAACATCTAAAGTTGGAGTTACAGTCGGTACAGTCAAGACAAATGGCTTCTATGCCAATACAATCGGCTATCACGTATTAAAAATAGCTAATACTGATGGTAGTACTGTTTCTGTTAATGATGAATTAGTGGGTGCAGTTTCGGGTGCATTTGGAGTTATCAAAAAAGTAAATCTTGTATCAAGTGGAGATGAATACGATAGTGATGGTGTTGGTGGAAATGATAGAAAGATTTTAACATTAACTGTCACAGCAAATACGACAGCAAATGTTTCAAGTCAATTTGATGCTGGACCAATGAAAGCTTTTATTCAGAATGAAGGTATAAGAAAAGTTGGTAGTGGAACAAATATTGCTAATGTTGTTTTTGATACAGCTAATACATTAATAGAAAATGTGCATACAAAACTATCAGATTCTTTAGTGTTTGTCAATGGTGCAATTGGAACAATAGCTAGATTATCAAATAGAATTGGTGGTTCTGGATTTTCTGCAAATCCAAATGTTGTTTTGAAAAATAGAAACGTATCATCTTTGGGAATAGGTGAAGCATATTTAACGATACAATCTACTGTAGCAAATTGGGGAACTGGTAATTCTCAAGTAACAATTTTAGATACGAATGATAGAATAGAACAAACTTCATCAGGCTCTACAGCTAATATAATGAAAGTAGTAAATAACTTTCAACATTCTAATGGTGTATATGAAACTGAAGTAAGAGTTTGGCAAGATCAGTTACAAAGAGATCCTGGTAATAGAAACTGGAGCAATAATGCCACAACTGCACTTAAAATTTATAATGATGCATCTCAAAGTTCTTTAAAAGGAACTGGTTCTGGTAAAATAATAAAAGTTCAAGATGAAGGTATTTTAGGAGACAATGCAGTAGTTAACGGAGTTGTTGGTGCAAACGGAACAGTTAAGTCTGCAAGAGTTTTAGATTCTGGATTTTCTTATAAGCAGGGTGAATTAGTTACGTTAGCAAGTTCAGGAAGATTAAATGCCATACAAGCAACTGGTACACTTACACTTGGACACGTTGCAAACTCTGAAGGATATTATGCATCAACTAGAGGGCAAGTTTCTTCTTCAAGAGGTTATATACAAGATAGTAATTTCTATCAAGAATTTTCTTATGAGATATCAGCACCGATAGCCTTAACAAGATATAAAGATATTGCACTTAGACTTATTCACCCAGGGGGACAGAAGTTTTTTGGTAAGTTCAAAACTTCAACTAACGCAATGAGTCAATCTGTCACTTCTTCATTAATACGTACAAGAAAGAAGGGTACTGGTACTGTAGCAATAACAAACAATTCAAATACAGTTACAGGAACATCTACAGCTTTTACTTCTCAATTTGCAAATGGAGATACAATAATAATTGAGACAGGTGAGAGTGTCTTTTATAAAGCAGTTATAAATAAAGTAAATAGTGCAACAAGTGCCAATTTAAATGTTAATTGGAAACTCGGTAATATAAGTACTGCAAACGTACATTATTTCACAGGAACGGTAACCTAATGTCATCTTATGCAAGTAAAGAAATGAATATTATGGGAGCGAAAGCTTTCATAGAATCTTTAAAAAGAACAGATGGTAGAGCATCAAAAAACTCTACAATTTTATATGCTGTTTTAGGTAAATCAAATGACTGGCCTAATGAACCAACTGCTGATACTGCCACAGAAACTATCTATGATAAACATTATAAAATGTGGAAAGAAGCAGTCGCGGCCAAAAAGATTTCTGTTACTGATGTTAGTCACGTAATACCAAGAGTTGATTGGGAAATCAATACAGTTTATCCAATGTATAAGCATACTAATACAGGTTTATATGAACAATCTTTCTATGTTCTTACAGATCAAATGAACGTATACAAATGTTTGTATAATAAGAAAGGTGCCCAGTCAACAGTTAAGCCAACTAGTTTTGCGACACAACCTTTTTCAACTTCTGATGGTTATACTTGGAAGTATATGTATACTATTAGTTTAGGAAAAGCAAATAAATTTTTAACAGCATCACATATGCCCGTTCAGACATTATCAGCAAGTGATGGTTCTTCTGAACAAGTAAATCAATTAGCAGTTCAAAATGCTTCTGTTAATGGTGCGATACACGTAGTAGAAACAAATAGTATTGGTGCTAGTTATGAAATGGTACCAAGTACTGCTGTTATTGGTGCAACTGTAAATACAATTCAGTTAGCATCAGGTAATCCATCAACTGTTGATAATTATTACAATGGCGATTCAGTTTATATACAATCTGGTACTGGAGTAGGACAATTAAGAAGAATAGTTAATTACTCAGGAACAACAAGAACACTAACAACTAACACGAATTTCACCACTACACCCTTTACAGATTCAGTTGTCATGATTTCTCCAACAATCAATATAGTTGGAGATGGCGTTGGGGCATTAGCTTATTCATTAGTTAATACAAATGGAAATATATCTAATGTTAATGTTATAGCTGTGGGTTCTAAGTATTCAAGAGCAAAAGTTTATATCACATCTAATACTACTCACGGTACTGGTGCAACAGCAAATGCAATTATATCTCCAATTGGTGGCCACGGTAAAGATGCCATAAGAGAATTGGGTGGAAATAAAATATGTTTAAATGCTCAGTTTAAAGGAAGTCGTGGTACTTCTTCAACTGGCGCTGGATATATTCCAGCTAATACTCAGTTCAGAACAGTTGGTATTTTAAAAGATCCAATATTAAAAGTTAATTCGAATAATGCTATTATGGCAGAGGCAATTGCTAATACGTCTAATAGTGCTGATACATTAAGATTGACAACTAGATTGAATATTTCTTATCAGCAAATAATAAACAATGTACCACAAAATCAATTTGCAGTAAATGATGAAATTACAAATGAAAGATTAAGACTTAGAGCAGAAGCAGGTAACATTGGATATATTACTCAATTGAACGCCTCTGCTAGAAGAAGTGCCTCAGTTGCACAAGCATCAACTGGAGCAAATGGTACAATCGTTTTTATTAAAGATGATGAGACAAACTCTGATGTATCGTTCTTTAATATCTATCTAAATAATGTAGATAGTTATGGTACTTTTGTACCTTTCACAAAGAACGATCAGTTATTAAAAAGAGGAGATTCCACAATTAGAGCAACAGTATCAGCTATTGCAGGTCCAGAGGCGAACACATACTCTGGAGAATTTATTCATGTTGAGAATTTTCAAAAAGTTACAAGAGCAGTTGATCAGACTGAAGACATAAAAGTTATACTAGATTTTTAAAGGTAAAGTAGATGGCACTAGAAACAAATTTAAATCAAAGCCCATATTTTGATGACTTTGACGAAACAAAAAACTTCAATAGAGTTTTGTTTCGCCCTGGTTATGCAGTACAGGCAAGGGAACTGACACAGCTTCAGACAATTCTTCAAAATCAAATAGAGAGATTTGGTAATGAAATATTGGTAGACGGAACAATCGTTACTGGTGCGGCTTTAAAAATAGAAAGAATAGAATACGTAAAACTAAGAGATAAAGATGCTAATAACCGAGTGCTATTATTAACAGACTTTTATTCTGGTGGAGTAGTTGCAAACTCAGTTATTTCAGGTGCAACTTCTGGTATGACAGCACAGTTGATTGATGTTGCTGAAGGTTCTGAATCAAATGCTCCAAATTATCTAACTCTTTTTGTTAAGTATACAAATTCTGGTACAAATAACACAACTAAAGCTTTTGCAGACAATGAAGTTATAACCTTAAGAAATCGTACTGGTAACGCTTTTATCGTTGCTGGTAATACGATTACGAGCAGTTCTTCCGGGTTAGGGACAAGAGCAACAGTTGGTGATGGAGTAATATATCACAAAGGACATTTTGTTAGAGTTACTTCACAGAGTCATATCGTTGATAAGTACTCAACAAGCCCAAGTAAGAAAGTTGGATTTCAAACAGTTGAAAGCACAGTTGATTCAAACGCAGATAGTTCTCTCTTAGACAACGCAAGTGGATCAACAAACTTTGCGGCCCCTGGTGCTACCCGATTAAAACTTCTTCCAACATTGGCAAGTCGTGCAACAGCTACAGCGAATACAGATACATTCTTCACAGTTGTTGAGTTGAAAGATGGTGAAGTAATAAGAAATGTAAAAGATACTGTATACTCAGATATCGGTAAACATATATCAATGAAGATGCACGAAGCTCACGGTAACTATGCAGTAGAACCTTTTACTGTTCGTATACGTGAACACTTAAAAGAAACAACAAACTTAGGAAGATATAATACTGCACAAGGTGGTAATGCAAATAAATTAATAGCTGAAGTAGATAAAGGTATGGGATATGTAAATGGACAGAAAGTTCATTTGATTAATCCAACACCAATTGAGTTTGACAAAGCTACAGACTTTGCAACTAAAGATGCTAGAGTTTTATCACAAAGTTTTGGTAACTATGTTATATGTAAAGAGTGTGTTGGTGGTTGGGACTTTCAAGGACTTAGAGAAGTATCACTTAGAGATGCGGCACAACTCGGAATATCACAAGTAAATTTTGGTGATCAAGCTGTTAGAGGTAATGAAATCGGAACGTGTAAAGTAAGAGGTTTTAATTATCATTCCGGAACTTCTGGTACTCCAACTGGACAATTTAAAATCTATATCTTTGATATCAAGATGAATGCTGGTAAATCTTTTAGTAGTGTACGTTCACTATTTGAAGTTAACTCTACTCATAACTCAATGGCTGATATTGTTACTTCTTCAGCTTATGGTACAACTTCTGCAAGAATAGAAGAATCAAGTAAAAATAATTTAGTGTTACCATTTAGTTTCTTGGGTACAAAGACACTTAAAGATTCATCTAATAACGTAGATACACAATTCGTATACAGAACAGAAAAGTCAGTTACATTTTCACCCGGTTCTGGTACATCTTTAGCCGCTACAGTTTCAGCAAACTCTGCCCACGCTGGTGGTACTGAAACTATGAATGAAACTGGTACTTTAACTTCTGATCAAGAAAGACAAGTTATTGTAGTTTCAAAAGCAACAGCCCATTCTGCCGCAAGAAAAGGACACATTGTTTCTGTTGTAGGTACAGCAGTTACTGGTGGCGGAACTCAGTTTTTACAAACATATCAAGCTGGTGATGTAATAAGAATTAAAGATGGTTCTAATAACTATATTCACAGAATTGCAACAGTTAATAGTGATACATTACTTACACTAGCAAACACTCAACCAGTTACAAGAACGGGACTAAATGCGGCCGCAGGCGTATCACACAATAATGTATTTCCAAAAGGTTACATCTTTGATATGGATGCCAACGGTGCTATAACATCTACATCTTCACAACATAACATTAACTTACAACAAGCAAATGTGGCAAGTAGTTTTGCGGCATCTGTTTACTTTAATGTTCTACGTTCAAGTGCTGTACAATCTGCAAAAACTGTTCGTAAGAGTCAGTATGTAACAATCACTACAAATAATCATAGTGCCACAAATGTAGGCCCTTGGAGTTTAGGTGTTTCAGATGCATATAAACTAGAAGCTGTTTATATGGGTAGCGATCAAACAGCAGTTACAGTTAATGATACAAATGTTACATCTCATTTTACTATTGACACTGGACAAAAAGATGATATGTATGACACTTCTAAACTTGTTAAGAAACCTACAAGTTCCCTCAATATAACAAGTAAAGCACTACTTGTCAAGTTTTCTTTTTTCGAAAGAAATTATTCGCAAGGAATTGGTTTCTTATCAGTAGACTCTTATCCTGTAAATGATAGCACCACTTCATCTACTTCAATTAAAACTTGGGAAATACCAAGCTTTACTTCACCCTCAACAGGTAAAGTTATAGAATTAAGAGATGCAGTAGATTTCAGGCCTTTTAAAGCGAACACTTGTAATCCAACAACAACGGCAACACTTGCTGGTACACCAACAAATCCAGCGGCTTCTACAGCTTTCGCCATGGACGGAGATGGCTCTATTATGATGTCCCCAGGTGAAAACTTTCAAGCTGACGTACAACACTATCTACCAAGAAAAGATAGAATTATTATCACAGAAGAAGGTAAAGTCGAAGTTATTAAGGGAACACCTGGAGTAACTCCAAGATTACCAGAAGAAAAAGCAAACTCTATGACAATAGGTGCATTAGACATTCCTGTTTTCCCATCATTGTCTACTAAAGTAGCAAGAGATAATGACAAGCACAAGTATGGTGTTAAACTAACTCTTGATAATAACAGACGTTATACTATGAAAGATTTAAGAGGACTTGATGATAGAATTAGAAATACTGAATACTATTCTTCATTAAATGCTCTTGAAGCCTCTGTAAAGAATAAGCAGTTATTTAACTCTTCTGGTTTTGATAGATTTAAAAATGGTTTCTTTGTAGAAAACTTTGATGGACATAATCTATCTGATTCAACAAAAATTGGATATAGAGCCGCTATCGATAGAAATAATAACGTACTACGTCCTTTCTATAAGAGAAGAGACTTAACCTTAGAAAAAGATAAAACTTTTACATCATCTAATATCACTAAAACTGGTGATTTAGTTACTCTAGGATATTCACACGTTTCATTCATCAATCAGAATAAGGCGAGTAAAGCTAGAAATCCTGTTCAAGAATTGACATTTAATTGGCAAGGTGTTATGACACTCAGCCCATCAATGGACAATACTCCAGATATAACATCACTACCTGATATTCAAATGGACTTTTCTGGTATCTATGAATCATTTCAACAATTAGCAGAGCATACTGGTTTTACTGGTACAGATTGGGGNNNTTGGATTAATACNCAAGATCCACCTNGATTAGTTGGTNNTACTTGGGGTGANANNCANCNAGGACANGGTGGCTGGTGGAACTTGACAATGCAACAGCAACAGCAAGATNNNATCAGATCAGGTATACAAACTACTATTGCCGCTTCAACTCAGACTTTTGATATTGGTAATTANGTACAAGAAGTTAGTGTACGTGAATATATGAGATCNAGANTAATATCTTTTACTGCACATGGTATGAAACCAAGTACAAGAGTTTATCCATACTTTGATGATGAACTAGTTAATGATTTTACTACTCCAACTAATTCTGCTGGAGCGAATACTGCCGCTGAAGGTAGTAATTTAACTACAGATGCGGCTGGTTCTATATATGGTAAGTTCCGTATCCCTGATACAGAAGAGATGAAGTTTAGAGTTGGTACAAGAAGATTTAAATTACAAGATGTTGCGAACACACAGATAGCAACAGACTTAGTAACAACTTCTTCATTTTCTGACTATACAAGTATTCCATTAAATATAACACAAAGAGGGGCATCAGCACAATTAGTTATCCCTCAAGTTGTTACAGAAAATGTTACTGAAACAAGAATTGATACTACAAATGTTGTAGTAGATAGTCAATGGAATAACTACGATCCACTTGCACAAACTTTCTCTGTTAATGAAGAACAATCTGCTGGTGTGTTTATCACTAAAATAGATTTATTCTTTTATAAGAAAGCCGCTTCATTACCTATCACAGTTCAAATACGTGAAGTAGAAAATGGGCTTCCAACAAAAACAGTTTTACCATATGGTACAAAAACATTGTTTCCTGCGGCGATTAACGTAAGTACAACTTCTGCGGCCACAGCTACAACATTTACTTTTGACTCACCAATATTCTTAAAGAATTATAAAGATTATTGTGTAGTATTAATGCCAGCTGGTAATTCAGAAGAGTATGCTGTATGGTGTGCTAAGATGGGTGCTAAAGATATTAACACTAATGAGTTAATTGATAAGCAACCTGCAACTGGTATATTAATGTCTTCAGCTAATGATAAAACTTGGAGTCCTATTCAATCTGAAGATTTAAAATTCAAACTTTGGAGAGCAGAGTTTAATACAGCACAAGGTACACTTTATCTAGAAAATCCAGATCACGATTTCTTTAACTATGATAATCCTACTGGCTCTTTTAATCCAGGGGAAAAGATTAGAGCAGAATCAGTTATTACAATTTCTAACAATGCTACGATACCAGTGGGTGGAGTATTAAGAACAAATGCAACATCTGGTACAAATTTTGCAAATGGTACTGTAAGACAAATAGTTAGAAATAACGTAGCTGGAAGATGTACATTGAAAGTAGATGCATTTGGAGATTTTCCAACTTCTGCTTCATCAAATACAAATAATGTGCTATTAAATGGTACTTGGGTAGGTAATACTTCGGCATTTACTGCAAATACAAATAATGGTTTTCTAGAATTTAATGATACTTTAAATGCTAAGATGACTATTAATACTTCTACTTGGGCAACTACAGCTAATGGTTGGATTAGAGGGCAAGTAAGTGGTGCTACAGCAAGAGTTACTAGTGCTGAAAATATTATTAATAATGTTCTTGTTCCAAAGGTTCCTGTTATAAACTATGCAAACACTTCTACAACTTGGAGTGTAAGAACGACTACTAGTGGTGGTGTTATAAATGGTAATTGGAGTAATCTAGAACAAGAGATTGAAAATCCCTTCACAGATAATGAAAAGAAAATATTCAGTAAGATGAATGAAAGTGCATTATCGGCTGTTAATGGTTCGAAGAAGACATTAGTTGTTAAAGGATTATTTAACACAAGTGATTCCAAAATGTCACCAGTTGCTGACTTATCCAGAGCAAATGTATATTCATTAGAAAACGTAATTAATAATAGTTCAAGTAATGAAGATACAAAAGAAGTGGGTGGAGCAGTTACAAGATATTTCTCAAAACCAATTGAATTAGCTGACGGACAAGATGCTGAAGATATGACAGTATACTTAACAGCTTATAAACCATCTGGTACTGATATTAAAGTTTATGCTCAATTACTATCAGCAGATGATGGTGAAAGTTTAAGTGATAAAGATTATACTTTATTAACACAAGTTACACCTTCAACTACTATATCTGATAGTGTAAACACTTCTGACTTTAAAGAATTTGAATATGGATTGTCAGCAAATACTGATGGACAACACTTCTTAGGTACCAATAATGATAATCAGGCAAGACTAAATAGTGCTGATAGTAATATTGTTTCATATAGAACATCTGGTGGTAGTATTTACAAGACTTATAAAACTTTCGCTTTTAAGATAGTATTTACATCTACATCAACATCTAGTGTTCCGATGATTAAAGATTTGAGAAGTATCGCATTACAGGTATAAGATGAATGTATCAAAAAATAGAGAATAATGAAACTTTAATTAGGGATAATAAAAATAGTGCTGTTTTAGAAACTGATTTGAATAGTTTACAATTGTATAGAAAAAGAAGAGAACAGGCTCAACAAAAAGATAAAGAGATAGAACAAATGAAATCCGAAATAACAGAACTAAAGTCTCTTGTCCAACAATTGATTAACAAAGAAGGTTAGAGATGACTGTAGCAGTAGCAAATACAAATCTTGTAGATAGTTTTAATACTTGGAGACTTAATACAAATCTAGCCGCAACAGTTTTAAGTAACAACGTAGTCACAGTTACTAGAGCAGGTTCTGCGGCAAGAGGTGGAACAGCACGTGGTGATGGACATATTAAGGGTAAATGGAGTGCTAATGATTTAAGAGCAAGTATTATTAGAGGTGGTAATACATCAAGTATCAGTAATATAACGATTACTTCAAACACAACTATTAATGCAAGAACATTAACAGTATCAGCGAATACAGAATTTACTGGTAATGTAAACTTCACAACAGCATCATCAGATAGAATTATACTTGGAGACATATCAAGAATAAGAGCAACTGGTGGTTCTTCAGGACAATTATTAAGAAAAACTGGCTCTGATCAAATTACTGCTGTTTCTCTCAGTTTGAGAAATATGCAAGATTTATCTTCTAATTCCGCACACTTAATTTTATCTTCATCAAATACAGGTTTTTCTCAAGAGTTAAACACACCTGATCTTAGATTTTCCGCAGGAACAGCTGGAGCAGATAAGTTTAGAATATATGGAGATGGTGATTCTACTGCTGGTGACTCAGATTTATTAATGCAACTTGTAAGTACTGATGGTGATAGTAACTTCAAGATTATGAATAACTCTAATACTGTTATGCATACATTTAGTGCAGATGGTTCGGGTGCCCACGTCGGAAGACTTACTGTACAAGGACTAACAACAAATGGTTCTCTTCTTCCATCAGGCTCATTAGACATAGGAAGTTCTAGTGCAAAATGGAATGATTTACATCTTGATGGTGTTGCAAGTATTGATACTATAGCTTTGGGAACTTCAGCTGGATTAGGATTTTCAAGTCATATTATACCAACTTCAGATAATGCAAGAGATATTGGTTCTTCAACTTATGAATGGAGAAATCTTTACATAGATGGTATTGCTAAAGTCGATACGTTGACAGTTGATGATAATGCCACAATCGCAGGTACATTAGGAATAACAGGTGATTTAACTGTACAGAATTTTAGTGCTGAAGGTAATGTAGATTTAGGTAATGCTACATCAGATACGATAACAGCAACTGGACAATTTGACTCAGATTTAATACCAGCTACAGATGATGCAAAAGATTTAGGTTCTTCTACAAAAGAATGGAGAAATCTATACGTAGATGGTGTTGGAAACATAGATGAGTTAGCTGTAGGTGTAGCATCAGGACAAGGCGTTTCAACTTCACTCATACCAAAAACAAATGGAGCAGGAAGTTTAGGTTCATCTTCTAGAGAATGGACTAATTTATATATTGATGGTGTAGCAAAAATAGATGACTTGACTGTAGATAATAACGCTACTGTGGCTGGTACACTCGGAATAACGGGTGTAACCACTGCTGGAACATTAAATGCTACGGCCATCACAGCTTCAGGAACGACAGCAGTAAATGGTTTGACAGCTACTACAGTTACAGCAAATAGTGCCGTAGATTTAAATGCAACTCTTAATGTAGACGGAAATACAACATTAAACGGATTAACAGCAACAACAGTTACTGCCAACGGAGCTGTCGATTTAAATTCTACATTAAATGTTGATGGTAATACCACATTGAAAGGTAATGTCGGACTAGGTGATAATAGTAGTGATGTTATCACAGCAACAGGAACTTTTGGTGGTACTGCAAACTTTACAAACTTAACAACATCTGGTAATATGGATATCGGAGATGGTTCTTCTGATACTCTTACAATTACAGCATCAGTAGACTCTTCTGTTTTACCGACGGGCACAGTAAATCTGGGAGCTAATGGTTCTAGATGGGCTAGTGTTTATGCGACAGACATAGTTGCTAACAATATTACATTAGGTGTATCTGGACAAGGAGCAGGAAATTCTTTAACTGTTTATGGTAACTTAACAGTAACTGGCTCATCAACAATACCTAGTGGTGGTACAATTTCTGCTCCAGCAGGAACATATACAAATCTGACAGCAACAGGAACATTTGCGAGTAATGGTAGTACTGATCTAGGTAATGGATCATCAGATACAATATCTATGATTGGTGTTGTAGACACAGATATTATCCCAACTGGTACAAGATCATTGGGAAGTACAAGTGCGCCATGGGAAAAGTTATGGGTAAATGACTTAGACATAGCAGATGATTTAGTAGTTGATGATGATCTATCTGTTGGTGGAGATGCAGGGGTTACTGGTACTGCAACAATAGGTATTCTCGCAGTATCTGGTGCATCAACTCTAAATGGTGATGTTGACTTTGATGGCGCCATAACAAGAGATGGTGGAACAGTTCTGTTTGATACAAACGGAGTTCTAAATGCCGCTGGTTCGATTGCCACTGGAGCAATTACTGTTGGAATGTTAGCAGATGCTAATACTAATCATAGTGCAAGTCAAACAATTGGTAGTGCAACAGCAGTTCCTATTATTACTTATGATAAAAAAGGAAGAATTACTAAAACTTCAACAACAGCAGTTGCAGGTGTTTCTAACTTTGCTTATGATGCCACAGCGAAAAGATTTAGGATTACAACACAATCTGGTGCAAACTTTGATGCAACTATAGCCTCTGGCTCAATTACATCTACACAGTTAGATACAATTTCAGGACTATCAGCACAACAATATGGTAGTGCAACAGCTATTCCAAGAATAACAGTAGATGCTCAGGGACGTGTAACAGCCGCTAGTACAATCGCAGTTGCTGGTGTTTCTGGTACAACATATACTTCTTCTAATAATAATCTTAGAGTTTCTACAGCAGATGGTAAATCATACGACTCTACTATTGCCGCGGCTTCTGCTACTGTAAAAGGTGTTGCATCTTTTGACAGTGGAGATTTTGCTGTAAGTTCAGGTGCTGTAACACTTAAAGATGCTACAACTGGAGCCGTACTCGCAATAGCCGGTACTGCCAATGAAGTTGATGTATCTCGTTCAAACGGAACAGTCACAGTCGGCATGCCCACAGATGTGACAGTCGCAGGACAATTAAATGTTGGTGAAAACATTGTAGTATCTGGTAATCTAACAGTAGCAGGTACAACAACTACAGTTAATTCAACAACAGTATCAATCGCAGATCCAATCTTTGAAATGGGTGCTGATGGTTCAGATGATAATCTAGATCGTGGTATCATAATGAAGTATCACAATGGCTCTGCGGCAAAGAAAGCCTTTATGGGCTATGACGATAGTACATCTAAATTTGTGATGATTGGAGATGCTACTGATACATCATCAGTAATTTCTGGTTCAGCATCTACTCTCGTTGCAAACATAGAAGGTAATATTACTGGTAATGTTACAGGAAACGTAAGTGGTAATGTGACTGGTAATGTTACATCTTCTGGAACAAGTGCATTTAGTGGTACTCTAAATCTAAATGGTGCGACAGTTCAAAATGCCGCATTCAATCTTACTGGTGCTTTGACTGGTAACGCAAGTACAGCCACAACACTAGCTAATGCTAGAAATATTGGTGGTGTAAGCTTTAATGGTTCTCAGAATATCAATCTTCCTGGTGTTAATGCAACAGGTAATCAAGCTACAACAGGTAATGCCGCGACAGCTACAAAACTTGCGGCTACAAAAACAATTGGTGGAGCGGCATTTGATGGTTCTGCTAATATAGATGTTAAAGTAAAAACAACATCTGAGCAGAGTTCAACTTCAGCACAATATCTAACATTTGTTTCAAGTTCGACAACAACCGCTGTACAAGATATTAAAGAGTCTTCAAATTTAACATTTACTCCTTCTACTGGAGTTCTACTTACACCTAAGTTAAAAGCTACAACAGAAGTTAATACAGCAAAAGTAGTAAGAGCAGATACTGGTGCAGACTTAATCTATCCAGTTTCAGGTGCTAAGGGATATGAATTTAAAGGTAATGCGAATAGTGCCACACAACTCGCAACA